>DATHJP010000394.1:0-9266 GCA_035489695.1 Terriglobales bacterium | reverse complement strand
CAGAGATGGCCTGAGACTCGGTGTTGATGAGGTCTGCGCGGGCTTCAACCGTGACGTTCTCGGACGTGCCCCCGACCACCAGTTTCAGGTCGGTGCGCACGATCTGCCGCGCCGTCAGCCGAACGTCCTTTACCGTCAGCTCGCGAAAACCCTGGGCCTGCACCGTAAGTGTGTACAGCCCTTCCTTGAGGTTTTCAGCCTGATAATTTCCCTCAGCGTCACTGCGCACTTCGCGCGAAATGTTCTCGCCCTGGTTCGTGACCTTAATCACTACGTTGGGCACAACCGCACCCGACGCGTCGGTCACCGTGCCCAGAATCGTTCCGAAGATAGTTTGCCCGAGTCCAGGCGTGGCCAGACACGATGCGACCACAACAATGCTAAACGTAATGACGAAAGGCTTGAATTTCATTGAAGGTCCTCTGCCGGAAGATCGGCCCTCTAACTCCGTCACGAATGAACCGGTTACAGGCCGCAAAATTGCGCAAAGCATATGCCACAGAGGAAACGATAGTCAACCCGAAAAAGCCAAGGAAACCGGGTGGAGAAAACCCAACCGAAAAACCGGGAGTTCATCATTGTTCCTGGATGTAAACTGGCCCTCAGTCATGGGTTTCGCGAGAAGAGCGTTGCCGTGGATTGTATCTTTGTCGTGCTGGGCGCAAACCACGGCTTCAGCGCCAGTCAAATCACGCGCCCCATCCCACCCCAATGTTGTTCTGATCACGCTGGATACGACCCGCGCTGACCGCATGGGGTTCCTGGGCTCGGACCGCGTTCTTACGCCCAATCTCGATGCACTCGCACGTGCCGCTACCGTCTTTTCTCGCGCCTATGCCCAGGTGCCGCTGACGACGCCCTCTCACGCCACCATTTTTACGGGGACCTATCCACAGTACAATCACGTCAACTATTTGGGGGATCCGTTGGGCAAGGGTCTTCCATTCCTTCCTGACATCCTGCGCAGAAATGGATATAAAACCGCTGCGTTTGTGGGCGCACTGGTGCTCGACCCTCTCAAACTAGCACCCGGATTTGAGCGCGGTTTTGATGTCTATAACGCCGGATTTCATCGTCGACGCCCCGGGGAAGACAACTACCACAGCCTGGAGCGCCGTGGCGAAGAGGTTGTGAGTCGGGCAGTCGCATGGCTGAGCAAACACCCCGCTGGCCCCTTCTTTTTATGGGTGCATCTTTACGATCCGCATGATCCCTACAATCCTCCGGAGCCATATCGATCGCGCTATCAAGCCGAGCCCTACGATGGCGAAATTGCATACACCGATTACGTCGTGGGAAAACTGATCGGCGAATTGCGGACCCGGGGCCTTTTCGACGGCTCCGTGATTGCCGTCATGGCCGACCATGGCGAGGCCTTCGGGGAACACGGCGAGACGCATCACGGCATTTTTCTTTACGACGAAACCATTCACGTTCCGCTGTTGATTAAGCTTCCGCGACAGCACACTGCGACGCAGGTCCAAACCCGTGTGGGTCTCGTGGACGTTGCGCCCTCCATCCTGCGGGTTGCGCATATTCCTGTTCCCGATGCCATGCAGGGCCAATCGCTTTTGCATTTCATGACGTCGGACAAGACGCCCCAGTCTGGCGAACAGCGGGACTCCAATTCGACTCGCTCCATTTATTCGGAAAGCGGATACGGTCACCTTTCCTTCGGCTGGAGCATGCTGAAAGCCTGGCGGTCGGGGAACTATCTGTATGTTGATGCGCCGGAACGGGAACTGTACGACCAAACGGTCGACCCCGGGGCAACACATAATCTCGCTCCCGACCGAAAAGCTGTCGCGGATACGGCGGCCGCGCAGATGGCGGAGTTCCGTCGCAAGACCGTCGCCGAGAGCACGGAAAAAACACAGTTAACAGCGGAACAGACCGAAAACTTGCACGCGCTGGGCTACATGGGATCAGATGCCACAGCTCTCAATGACACGAACGGTGAGGGAGGACCAGATCCCAAGCAAAAGATCGCTATTGCAAATCTCCTCTACGAAGCAATGGTTGACACAGAGAATGCGAGGTATCAGGAAGCGGTGCCGATCCTCGAGGAGGTTGTGAAGCGGGAGGTCCATGCCCTGACGGCCTATTTGCTGCTAGGCCGTGCTTACGTGTCTCTCAAGGAATATCAGAAAGCGATCGCGCCCCTTCAGCATGTGGTCGAGGCGACGCCCGACAATTCTCTCGCACACTACGAACTGGGATGCGCCCTTGTGAAAACCGGGCGCTGGAACGAAGCGGCGTCGCAGTTTGAAGCTGCCGTTACCCAGATGAATAGCTCGGCCATGATGCATTTTTATTTGGCCCTGGTGTATCAGCAGACGTCGCGCAATGAGCAAGCTCTGGCTGAGTTCAAGGAGGCGCTGCGCAGGGATCCGAAGAATTTTCCTGCGAATCTCCTGTTGGGGCGGGCATACATCAAACAACAGAAAGCCGCGGATGCTATTCCTCTTCTGCGAAAGGCCGCGACGCTTCGCCCGGACGCGATCGACCCGCACCGGCTCCTGGCTGACGCCTATACTCAATTAGGACGAGAAGAAAGCGCGGCCCGGGAGCGTTCGGAAGCAGAGCGAATCCAGGCTAACGGGGGCTCGAGACTCGGTGCGCCGTCTGAAGACGATCCGGAAGACAAGTAATAAATACGCCCAAGATAGTCATCCGTCCTTAAAGGATAAGTCGCTACCGGGCAGTCCTAGGCTTGTCGCAATCGTGACAGGTGCGTTGGCAGGCGGCTTACGTCACTTTCTTAAGGCCGTTGCGGGTATCGCGCCTGCGCCGACAAACGCGTTAGGGCGCCATCGCTCCTTGACAGCGGTAGCGCATAAGCCTAGCATTGTTGTTGAGCAAGTCTCTCCTTACTCTTTCAGGTTTCCTGAGCTAAGTCAGCCATCTGGAGTTTCCCCTCTTAGACCACCTATCAATCTATGGAGGTTGACTATGTTTGCTCGCAATGTATCTCTACGCCTTAAGCCGAACACGCTCAGCGAGTTCACTCGTACTTTCGATAAGGACGTAATTCCCACGCTGCGGAAGCAGAATGGTTTTCAGGATGAAATCACCTTTACTGTTCCGGGCGGGCTGGACGTTACGGCAATCAGTCTCTGGGACACCAAGGAACACGCGGAAGCCTACAGCACAACGGGCTATCCTCAAGTGCTCAAGACCCTGGACAGAGTGTTAGACGGCACGCCCAAAGTGCAAGTCTCGGAAGTAATTTATTCGACCATTCACAAAGCCGCCACCACTGTGGCTGCCTGAGATTTGGTTAATGGGGTGGGGTGGCTATGTCAGCACCCCTTTTTCGTTCGCTGCCATTCCGGCACCATTTCCTCTCTATTCAACCATTAAAAGGAGCCTTAACGATGAAGCGCATTCTCGCGATTACCCTGTTGTGTATGGCTGTGGGGCTGGTCGTCAGCACCCAAGCTAAGAATGTGTCTAACGACGTTCAACAGACTCTGATCTCGCTCGACAAGAGCTGGGGCGAAGCCGGGGGCGACACCGCCAAGCTGGACAAGATTATCGGCGACAACTTACTAGCTGTAAGTTCCAAGGGCGAAGCGCAAGACAAGCAACAAATGATTGCGGACAATAAAGCTACCAGCGCTGGTGTGCAGAATGCTTCTTACACGCCTGACGAATATAAGTTCGAGATGCTCAGTCCTGATGTTGTTGTGATGACGCACCGCGGAACCACCAAGGGCATGGAGAATAACAAAGAAGTAACTGAGTCGCATCGTAGCCTGCATGTCTTCCAGAAGCGAGATGGCCGTTGGCAGGTAGTGGCCAACGCGCAACTCCCAATAGCACAGTAAGAGCGCGACGCTGACTTACCACGCGTCCTCGGCGGCCTACACCGAACGAACAAGAAGGCGGACCGTCAAAAGGTCCGCCCATAGCTCGGAAGCCACGGCGCGGCCTGAGCGTTCTCAGGGTACTTTTGCGAGCCACGGGTCCCGGCCGCTCGTTAGCCAGCAGTCCGCACTGACCGATGCAAGCAGCTTGTTGATCCAAGTTCGAGAACCGATATATGAATACCGATATTTCCAAGACTCCGGACAGCAGACAGTGGAGGCAGCTGTATCGAGCTGCGCTCTCTGAGATTGATAAGAACAAGCTGCCGCAGCGCATTGCGCAAGCGGAGAAGGCGGTTGTGCTCCGGGCGCGGGAATTGTTTCAGGCAGCAGGGGATAACGGCGAAGAGACAGAGGCTCTGGACGATGTGATGTACGCTTTGCACGCTTTGCGGAGCAACTACCAAATTCTGGGAGCGTCCTAAGCACGCTTTCTTAGTGGCATTAAAAGTTTTCAGGGACTTTCAGGGCACGCCCATGAGTCGACCTATTTGTTGCCCTGACTGTAAGCCGGTATGCGACCAAATTGGTGTGAAACAAGCAGGGCGAAGTCTTTGACTTTGCCGGTTTTGCACGCCTAAGATTGCGTGTCTCGGTCCCCACATGATCGGCCAGTCCATTTCGCACTACCGCATTATTGAGAAGCTGGGCAGCGGCGGAATGGGGGAGGTTTACAGGGCCGAGGATCTGAAGCTCGGACGCCAGGTTGCACTCAAGTTCCTATCTACCGAGCTGTCATCGCATGCCCTGGCGCTTGAGAGATTCAGGCGGGAAGCCCGGGCAGCTTCGGCACTCAACCATCCCAACATCTGCGTAATCCATGATATTGACGAGCTTGACGGCCGTCCCTTCATCACCATGGAGCTGCTGCAGGGCAAGACTCTCAGACAAAGAATTGATGCGCCCGTTGCAACGGAAGAGTTGTTGGATCTGGGTATACAGATTGCCGAGGGATTGGCTGCAGCGCATGCCAAGGGAATCGTACACCGTGATATCAAACCCGAGAACATCTTCATAACCGACCAGGGGCAAGTGAGGATTCTGGACTTCGGTCTGGCAAAGCTGGGATTTGAGGAGTCGCGCGAAACCGGAACGGAAGGTGCGACTCAGGAAGTTTTGACTAGTCCCGGCCAGGCACTTGGCACGGTGGCCTATATGTCTCCAGAGCAGGTACTCGGGAAGCCTCTCGACGCTCGTACCGACGTGTTTTCGTTCGGAGCTGTGCTTTACGAGATGGCAAGCAGAGACAGGCCGTTCAAGGGGGCGACTTCGGGGGCGGTGTTCGATGCCATTCTCCACGCAAAACCGCCGGCCATTCAGCGCGGACCCTCGAAGCTTGGGAACGAGTTGGATCGCATCATCGCCAAGGCTCTCGAGAAAGATTGGGAAGTTCGCTACCAGTCTGCCGCGGAGATAGCCGCCGACCTAAAGCGGCTCAGACGGGACCTCCAGGCGGGTACTCCGTCAAGAACTGCGTCCGGATCGAGGCGCGGTACGAAAAAGCATTCAATAACATCCGTTGCTGTTCTGCCGTTCGAAAATGCTAGTGGAGATTCCGCCTACGAATACCTCAGCGATGGTTTGACGGACAGCATCATTGATGAGCTATCACGCATCCCGAAGATCAGCATCGCCGCCCGAAGTACGGTTTTCCGCTACAAGGGACGGGAGATAGATCCCAAATCGGCTGGAAGTGAGCTGAACGTCGGAGCTGTTATCGCCGGACGAGTCAATCGGAGAGGGGATGCCCTCACCATCGCAGTCGAAATGGTCGATGCGACGACTGGCTTGCGACTCTGGGGTGAACGGTATAACCGTTCGAGCAATGATATTTTTCTGATCCAGGACGACATCGCCTCGCAAGTCAGACAGCAACTCAGCAGCACTTTGGGAAAACAGTCTAGCGGCCGTGGGCGCAAGAATGCCCCAAACAGTGCTGCTTACGAGTCATATTTGAAAGGCCGATACTACTGGAACAAGAGGACGGAGACCGAACTCAGGAAAGGCGCCGAGTTCTTTGAGCAGGCAATCTCGCTCGATCCCACGTACGCAGAGGCGTACGGAGGTTTGGCTGACTTCCACATAGTTCTGGGTTGGTACAGCTATGTTCTTCCCGGCGAAGCGTTTCCGAGAGCCCAAGCAGCCGCGAAAAAAGCTATCGAATTGAATCCCACTCTCGCAGAGCCGCACGTCAGCCTGGGTTTTGTTTCCCTGCTGTACGAATGGGATCGTGAAGCGGCAGAGGCACATTTCATCCGAGGGCTGAAATTGAATCCCCGGTACACCGGTCACCAGTGGTACGCTGACTTTCTCGCCGCCACAAATCGCATGAGCGAAGCTTGGAAAGAAACAGAACGTGCCAAAGAACTGGACCCCCTTTCGATCATCATCAACTGGAACGTAGGCTGGATACTGTACTTCTTGCGGAAGTATGAGGAAGCAGTTGCACAATTTCGGAGCACGCTAGAGTTGGATCCAAACTACCTGGTCACACGCATGTTTCTTGGGCAAGCCTACTTGCAGCAACGCAAGTTCGACAATGCTCTCGAGGAGTTCCAGCGCGCGGTTGATCTTTCCAACGGCGCTGCCTTCGCGATCGGCCTGCTCGGTCACTGCCACGCGGTGGCGGGAGAGAAGAACGAAGCTCTTCGACTACTGGACAAACTACAAGAACTGTCGCATGCGAGATACGTCTCCCCAGATTTCATGGCTTGGATCCACATGGGGCTTGGCAATCTGGACGAAGCATTCCGGTTTTTGCGGGCGGCGTACGAAAGGCGCTCTAATTGGTTGGCCTGGCTGCATCCCGACCCCAGATTCGATCCGCTTCGTGGGGACGCACGCTTCGAAAAACTGCAGCGCGACGTAGCGCTCATTTGATGCGGGAATGAGCGTAGCGGAATTCAGCGGACGGCAGCCTAGCCTCTGTTTATCCCACCGCGACCGGTACTGGCTCTTCAACGCTGGCTTCGCGCAGGAAGCGAGCAGCTTCTTCGGGAGGCGTGGGATTGATGTAGAAGCCGGTGCCCCACTCAAAACCTGCCGTCTTGGTCAGCTTGGGCATAAATTCGATGTGCCAGTGATAGTGATCGTTGGTCGGATCCTGCACTGGCGAAGTGTGAATGACCAGGTTGTAAGGCGGATTGTCGAGCACACGGTCGGCCTTGGTGAGCAGGGTCTTCAAAGCCTTGGCCAGGTTTTCAAACATGTGCGAGGACGAGTTTTCGAAAGCTGATTCATGGCGCCGGGGCAGAATCCAGGTCTCGAATGGGAATCGCGGGGCGTAGGGCGCGATGGTGAGAAAGTCTTCGTTTTCCGCGACCACGCGCGTAGCTGTTTCTGTCTCCTGGCTAATGATGTCGCAGAAAACGCAGCGCTCTTTGTAGATGTAATACTGCTTGGCTCCTTCCAGTTCCTCCACCACGTAGATAGGAAGAATAGGTAACGCAATGAGCTGCGAGTGTGCGTGCTCGAGCGACGCGCCAGCGGCTTCGCCATGATTTTTGAAAATTAAGATGTATTTGAAGCGGCGATCTTTCTTTAGGTCGAGAATGCGATCGCGGAAGGTCCAGAGCACGTCCTCAATACGCTTGGGAGTCAGCGTAGCCAGGCTGGCATTGTGGTCGGGGGTCTCAATGATGACCTCGTGGGCGCCGATGCCGTTCATCCTGTCGAACATGCCCTCGGCTTGGCGGTTCAAATTGCCCTCGATGCCAAGCGCCGGAAATTTATTGGGAACTACGCGCACGGTCCAGCCAGGAGTGTCGCGTTGCGGCGGAGGTCCGCCATTCGGATTAGGGCGATAAGCCTGAATTTCAGGCGGAGTCTTGTTCTCGTTTCCGTAGCAGAAAGGGCAAAAGCCGCCCTTCAGTTTGACTCCCTCGCGCGCGAAGTCAGTCGGGCGCTTGGCGCGGTCGGTCGAAATGATTACCCACCGGCCTACAATTGGATCTTTTCTAAGCTCAGGCAAGCACTAATCCTTTCAAACGAATGTGATTGCTAAATCGATATTTTACGACATCTGGAATGCATTCTGGAATAACTCGAACTGTGGCTGGCTGGGATGACGATCATAGTACACGGTCAGCACGTCAAAACGCCACTGGCACGAAGGTGGTAGGCGGCGAAGATATTCTCGAGCCACGTAGAGGAGTTCTTTCCGCTTTTCCGGACCAACCGCAGCTTCAGCAGGTTTGACATCGCGCGTGGTACGGGTCTTCACCTCGATAAAGCACAGCACATTCTTGTGCCAGCCAATGATGTCGATCTCTCCGTGACGACGAGGCGAACGATAATTGCGAGCCACCATGATGTACCCGAGCTTGCGTAAATAAAAATAGGCGTCTTCTTCTCCCCGTCTGCCGGTGCGTTGATGTTCGGGGCCAGTGGGAGCAAGGACCTGTGGGGTCAGAGCATCTAGTAAGCGGATGATGGCGTGAGTAAGGAACCCGGAAGACATGAGTCTTCAGCCCCAATTATTAAGGAGTAGTTGCACTCTAGGGTGTCACACGGTGGGAGGCGCTGTCTGTGACGGACAGCACATCAGGCTAAGAGGCTCATGGACTAGTGCTGCGGCTCGCGGTCACGCAACCAATCCAGGAACATCTGTTCTATCGGTTTGTCATAGGTCATAAGGACATGCCGGACGGTGTGCCCGCTGACGAAATGGCAGACTTCTTCGGCCAGGTTTTTGGCGTGGTCGCCTGCTCGTTCCAGAGACTGAGTCATGAAGATCACTTCCAGGCTGGCTTGGCGCGTTACATTTTCCGGGTTCTCAATGTGGCGGAGGAAGATCAAGTTGCGCAGGCGATCGACTTCGGCATCCGCGCGCAGAACGTCAACAGCTTTCTTGAGGTCCCGGGTTGAAAAAGCGATCCCGGCATCGGTAAGCATTTTCTCCAGCACCGTGGCCATCCGGGTGAGGTCACGAGTGTCCTGCGGATCGAGACGGCCGCCGGCTGCCTGGGCACTGCTGGCAAAGCTGAGCAGCAGGTCTCCGATGCGCTCCAGGCTGATCATGAACTTCATACAGGCCAGCAACTCGCGCGCTTCGGACTCGGTAACCTGGGCGATCATCAGGGTGACGCCGGCGTCAATTTCTCTATCGAGGCAGTCGAGTTCTCTTTCACGCTCGCGGAGAGTATTGAGCAGCGGCGAAGAAGCGGTTGCAATTCCCTCAGCGGCAGTTGCAGCGGCGCGCTGAGCAACGTGGAAGGCTTCGATGGTGCGGGTGACAAGGTGAGAATAAGAGCGTTCTGATGGCGAACTTTTCGCGACGGTACTCATACGGCGGTTCCTCCGCTGACTTACGCGCGGCGTTATCTCCTGGTCATTACGCCGCGACTTCCTAGGCATGATCATGGCGCAAGAATAGGTTGTTTTCGATGGCGTTTGGTT
>DATHJP010000393.1:0-10065 GCA_035489695.1 Terriglobales bacterium | reverse complement strand
GCTGCATGTCGGAGCGTCGCCCAAGTCCACGATTTCACGCAGAGCGTCGGCAGCGTGGATCGAACCGGCCGGTGGCCGTTGCTCGTTCGTGGTTGGTGACGTCCCAATGGAACCGTTCAGATCTCCTACGCTCTCGGGTTGCGGAGTGGAAGGTCGCAGGCGAAGGCCTTCGAACAGCATCTGTTGCTGGCCGGTGAGGAAACGCAGGCTGAGCCAGCGGAAGATGTAGTCCATGATCGACTTGGCGAAACCGATATCCGGATTGTTGGTCCAGCCGCTGGGCTCGAAGCGGGTGTGAGCAAACTTCTCGCACACCAGTTTCAACGGGACACCGTGTTGCAGCGCGATCGAGATGGCGCAGGCAAAGCTGTCCATCAGCCCGCTGACCGTGGAGCCTTCTTTGGCCATGGTGATGAAGATTTCGCCAGGACTCTGGTCAGGATAGAGACCAACCGTGATGTAGCCTTCGTGTCCGCCGACATTGAATTTGTGAGTGATAGAGGCGCGCTCTTCCGGCAGCCTGTGTCGTACTGCCCGCGGAGGCCCCTCGGGATTTTCCTCTTCACGTGAGGCGACGCGCGCACCTGCATCTTCTTTCTTTGAAAGTGCGGTCGCGCTGCCCGCTGACGACAACGGTTGCGACTTCTTGCATCCATCGCGATAGACGGCCACCGCCTTCAATCCCAACTTCCATGCCTGGAGATAGGCTTCCATGATGTCTTCCACGGTAGCGTTCTCCGGCAAGTTCACTGTCTTCGAGATTGCGCCGGAGATAAATGGCTGCGCCGCCGCCATCATCCGCAGATGCCCCATGTAGTGAATGGAGCGCGTCCCCTTGGACGGCTTGAACGAACAATCAAATACCGCCAGATGCTCATCTTCGATATACGGCGCGCCCTCGATGGTGCCGGTAGCGTCAATGTAGCTGACGATCTTGTCCGCCTGCTCGTGGTCGTACCCCAACTTGAACAACGCCGTAGGCACAGTATTGTTCACAATCTTGATCATCCCTCCGCCCACCAATTTCTTGTACTTGATCAACGCCAGATCCGGCTCAATCCCGGTAGTATCGCAATCCATCATGAACCCTATAGTTCCTGTGGGGGCCAGAACTGTGACTTGGGAGTTGCGGTAGCCATGTTTTTCGCCGTGGGCCAGGGCTTCGTCCCAGGTTTGTTTGCTGGACTCGTAGAGTGATGGGGGGACGTTGTTTTTGTTGATGTTGTTGACGGAGGCGCGGTGCATGCGGATCACGTCAAGGAAGGGTTCGCGGTTGATGTACCAGCCGGGGCAGGCGCCTCCGGGCGCCTGGACAGGCGAGTCGCCTGTCGCTACGCGAGCAACTCCTAGGTTGGTTTCGGCTAGGCCTTTCTTTGTCGGGTCGGTTGCGGGGACTAGTGGGGGGCATTGCTCGGCAATTTTGGAGGATTGCAAGTACGCTTGGCCGCACATGATGGCCGTAACGCAGGCGGCGTAGTCGCGGCCGGCGTCGGAATCGTAGGGGAGGCCGGCGGCCATGAGTAACGCGCCCAGATTGGCATATCCCAAACCGAGTGGACGATAGTCATGGGAGTTCTTGCCGATCATTTCTGTTGGGTAGCCGGCGTTGTCTACCAGGATTTCCTGGGCGGTGATTACAACATCGACGGCATGGCGATAGGCTTCGACATCGAAGGTGCCGTTGGGTGCGAACTTCAGAAGATTCAGGCTGGCCAGGTTGCAGGCTGAGTCGTCGAGAAACATGTACTCGCTGCAGGGGTTGCTGGCATTGATGCGAGCTGTGTTCTTCGACGTGTGCCAGCGGTTGACCGTGGTATCGAATTGCATGCCGGGATCGCCGCAGCGCCAGGTGGCGTCGGAGATTTTGTAGAGCAGATCTTTGGCTTTGAAGGTCTGCATCGGTCGGCCATCGCGGATGGCGCGAGTGCTGAAGTCGGTATCGCGAAGGACGGCGTACATGAAGTCGTCCGTGACGCGAACGGAATTGTTGGCGTTCTGGAAGAAGATTGATGAGTAGGCTTCGGAGTCGGGAGAGGAGCCGTCGTATCCGGCTGCGACCAGGGCGTGAGCTTTGGCTTCTTCTTTGGACTTGCACTCGATGAAATCGATGATATCGGGATGGTCGACGTTGAGGATGACCATCTTGGCCGCGCGGCGCGTCTTTCCGCCCGACTTGATGACGCCGGCAAAGGCGTCGAAACCTTTCATGAAGCTGAGAGGGCCGCTGGCAGTGCCTCCGCCGCTTAGCCCTTCGGTGGACGAACGCAACGAAGATAGATTGGTGCCGGTGCCTGATCCCCATTTGAACAACATGCCTTCGGTCTTGGCCAGGGTCAGGATGGAATCGAGCGAGTCTTTCACCGAGTTGATGAAGCAGGCCGAGCACTGCGGAGTGCTATAGCCGGTGACACCGAATTCGACCCGGGCTGCGGTGGGATTCCAGTGCCAGTTCTGGGCATCGGAGTTAGGCTCGATGCGATCGCATCCGACGTTGAACCATACCGGCGAATTGAATGCCGCGTATTGGCGAATCAGGATGTGAACTAATTCATCGTGAAATGTGGCGCCGTCTTCCGCGGTACGGAAGTAGCCTTGCGACAATCCCCAGTTGCGGATCGTTTCCGCAACGCGCGTCACCAAGGCGCGCACGCCCGACTCGCGCTCCGGCGTTCCCACCTGTCCATGCAGGTATTTGCTGGCCACAATGTTGGTGGCGGTCACAGACCAGTCCTTGGGGACTTCGACGTCCTTCTGCTCGAAGATTGCGGTGCCTTGAGCATCCGTAATCAGAGCGGTCCGGCGCTCCCATTCGACTTCGTCATAGGGCGAGACACCGGGCTTGGTGAAGAAACGGCGGAAAGTCAGGCCCGCGGCCTTTTCGGCCTTCTTGCTGGGCGTGGTCGGACTCGCAACAACGGTGGTCTCGGCGGCGGGAATTGCTTTTTCACGTACTTCCGACATCGAGTGTTCTCCTGCGGATTCGATGATCCACTTGTTCGATCGGTGATTTCTCTGACTCTCCAGTATCGCTCAAAAACCAGATGGGAGCGGAGCTGGAGGGCCAATATTGGACTGCGATAATTCTTTCTGTTCCATTTCGGCTGACTGGACAGGGTCGGCCGCAACGCCTGAAACGGTCTCAGCAGATGAAGTCAGCCATTGCTGCAAAGCAGAATGCGTAGCCATACGCTGGGCGACGTCTTCAATAACTGCGTAGCGGACAAAACAGTTGCCGGCTGCGAAGCGGTCGCGATCGGGCGCACCCGGCAAAAACAGTCGGCCTAACGCCATGCCTAAATCTTCCGTCTCGGAGATTCGGAACAAAGCCAACATGCGCTTCCCTCCGGAGACTGGGGCTACGACCTCCTGGCCTAAAGCGAATAGCCCAGGCTTGCTCGGCGCCAGCAAGGTGCTGAAGCTGTTTTCGCAGCGCAGCCAGCGAGACCATTGCAGGCGACGGTGATCCAAGGAAGTCTCGACACCGTTGCGTGCCAGGGACTCGGTAACGAGGCGAGTTAAACCTTCCATAACATTTCCTCGGAGAGACTGGGGCTAAAGCCCTCGTCATTCACAAGCTGATCGCAGCGCTGAAGTGCTGCACCACCCAAAAACTACCCACCCAAGAGCACCGTCGCCCAAAGGCGGGCCACCCAAAAGCAGCTCAAAGTTGTCGTTCCCCGAGGGGGACATCTAGTGAAACCGAACCGGGGAACGGCCACCGCACTGCCAACCCGCCCGGCTGGGGGAACGGACAATGTTGGCGGGGCGGCGCGGGGTCACCTCCCACCGTGGCGTCCGCCCCTGTTCTTACCCTGACCGTCGCCACCGTTTCCGGAGGCGTTTACAGCCCTATGGGATGCAAACAGTACACCCGTATGTTGGGGCTGTCAAGACAGTAGCCCTACATATTGTAGATTAAGGCCTTAACTGCGCGGATGCACATTCTTGCCCAGTTTTTCCACAGCGATTAGAGCTGTCATGCTTGACTTACAGGTCGTGTCGAAGCTTCGAGTTCGGCTAGCGATAGCTCACGCTCTTTCCTCCATGGCCACTTCTTGTCGGCAGGAGCGATGGCTACGTAAACATCTTCAAAAATTGCGCGAGGGGCGATGCGGCGTGTGCCGTCGGAGGATTCGACCAGATAATCGCCTTTTTGACCGCAGTGTTCCCGCCCGAGAGCGTCTACAAACACGAGCGGCTCGGAAAGTTGTTTGGCCTTGATAAGAAATCGCGTGCGATAAATCTGCCACTCACTGCCGGTCTTCACTTGCGTCCACCCTTGGGGGAGGTGGTTGGGAAATACGATTTTCGATTTACGATTTTTTAAAGTGATCAGGTACTTTGGGCTGGTTTTTGTCTCACGCGTGAGCTGGAATGTACGCGTGGAATTGGTCGTGGTCAATTCCATAAGTTTGGTGCACGAGGGAAAAGTTAGTCACAAATTTCGGTGGATCGCAGGGTTGGAGAAAGTGTTGAGTAAGTCGGGTTAACTCTCATCATCGCGCCGCTTTTCTTGTGCGGGAGTCAATACGGGAGGAATCTGTTGACTCGCCCGCCCCAATTTCCACACTGGGCGCACAGGAAATGCAGAAAAAGCTGGCGGTGATTAAGAGGCTAGGTCCTGAATTCTAGTTCTCAGTTCCTAGTTCCCAGTTCTCAGTTCCTGGTCTTTAAAATTTCGGCGGCGGCGCGTTTGCCGGTGGCGATTGCGCCGTGTACGGTTCCGTGATGACCGGAAATGTCAGTCGCTTCGCCCGCAAAGAACAAATTCTTTAGTGGCGCTGCCAAAACACTTTGGGCACGATCACCGCCGACTTTCACATAACTGTAGGCGCCACGGAAGAACGGATCGGTCTGCCAGTCGTGGGTGTAGCTGGCTTCCAAAAGGCTTTCCAGTTCTCGCTTATCGATTCGCAGCAACTTTCCCAGGGTCTCTAAACCTTTCTCAACCACAAAAGACTCGCTCTGACCGGAAAGGCGCTCGCCACAATGAAAAGGAGCCCAGCCGGTGATGATCGGCCACTTGTCGGGCAAGGCGGTCCACCAGGTCGGGAACCAGTCTTCCCGCGAAAGGAGGAATTGCATCCGGGAGAGTGTTTTTGATTTCGTGCTATGCAGCTTTTCCCAAAAGCGCTGACGAAAGCGGAGACTCAGACGAATAACTTTGCCCATGGCCAGCTGAGCGAGCGCCTGGAGCTTTGCTGGTGGGAGGTCGGGAATAAAACGCAATGCACCATGGTCGCGGGCATCGGCTTGCAGCACCCCGAGAGGCAAAGTTATGAGGACTTGCGGGGCCGCAAACGTGAAAAGTTCGTTTGCTTCGTCCAGGGCTGTGACCTGCACCTCGGACTGTTCCCAGCGCACGCTTTGAGCACGCATGTTGATTTCAATCGAGACATCTGCCTGGTCCAATTGCCGGCGAAAGATTTCCATCAGAGTCTGATATCCACCCGTCATCCGGAAGGGGCGATCTCCGTCGATCTTTTCGTCTGCGCGCAAGCCCTGCACTAGCGAATGAACACTGATCAGAGCGGGATCGGCAGCGTGAAAGCCAGTAACATAACTTCGGGCCCAGGCTTTAGCCTCCCGGTATTTCGGATCGTTTTCAGGGCAGCAGCGCTCCAGAAACTCCAGGAAAGACTGATCGGACCCCTGGTCATCCATTTTTTCCAGGATTTGGTCGACCTTGGAAAGGAGATCACACTTACATAACTCCCCTGGCTGGACACACCATTGTTCTCCCTTCAGCTCTCTTGCACGGATGCGATGCTTTCGTAGCAGCGTCCATATTTGTGGAGGACGGCCGTGAATAAACTCAGCCCCAAGTTCGACTGGCGCATCGCAGACCGGATCATGCTTAGTAAAGATACGGCCACCTATGCGGTCGCGGGCTTCCAGGATCGTGACTTTAAGCCCGGCCTGGGCAAGCTCCACCGCAGCCGATAGTCCGGCGGCGCCTGCGCCAAGAATAATTACGTCGGGATTATCGGACATGAGGCTCGCCTGAAGGCTAGAAGCCCCAGCACGCTATGTTCGCGCTGGGGCTTGAAGAACGTCGAGCTTCGCTCGACCGCAGGCGAGTCGCCTGCGGCTAGTGGACCATGATTGTTTAACGGCTGGCCAGGGCTGGTTCGAGGTGTCCTGACTTCAAGGCTTCGTACCGTTTGTTGATCTCTTCCCAGTTGACCACGTTCCACCAGGCGGCCAGGTATTCCGGGCGGCGGTTGTTGTACTTGAGGTAGTACGCGTGCTCCCAGACGTCGTTTCCGAAAACAGGGAAAAGGCCTTGGGAAATTGGACTGTCCTGGTTAGGCGTACTGAGTATCTGCACTTCTCCGCTGGGTTTGCCCGCCAGCCACACCCATCCGCTGCCGAATTGCTTGGCGCCGGCGTCGTTAAATTTAGTCTGGAAATCCTTGAAGTTGCCAAAGCTTTTTTTGATCACCTCGGCGATAGGACCACTGGGATCGCCGCCACCTTTGGGCTTCATGATTTTCCAGTACATGCTGTGATTCACATGACCGCCGCCATTATTACGGACGGTGGCCCGGATATCTTCTGGGATCGTATTCAAATCGCGTAGCAGGTCTTCGGGGCTTTTCGACTGGAGATTAGGATATTTTTCCAGCGCCGCATTCAGGTTCTTGACATAAGTGCCATGATGCATGTCGTGATGCAATTTCATGGTCTGAGTATCAATGACGGGTTCGAGAGCAGAATAGTCGTAGGGTAGAGGGGGTAGTTGATGCGCCATGATTAGTCCTCCTGCCGTCTGAGATGATGAAATCGGGGCCGGGGATTCATATTGGAAGAAATCAAATTGAGCTGCTCTGTCCGGAGCCCCAGCTTATTTCGAGGTGAGAAGTTGCTGGTGCTGGTACATAATCATGCGTGCATTGAAAAAGAGTTCTACTTCAAGTGGTCAGTGGCCAGTGGGTTCCACTGATCACTGACCACTGACTACTAACTGAGGGTCCAAAATGAGCGGCAGCGTACCCAATCCTCCGTTAAGTTCTGGAAGGCGTTTTCAGCGCTACCCGCTCGATATTCGCATTTCTCTCCAGGTTTTTCGCGACGGGGAAACAATTTCGTTGTGGGGGCGTTCGAGTGAACTGGGTGAGGATGGTATCGGTGGAACGGTCACTGCGGAACTGAAACCAGGCGAAGTGGTGTCCATGGAGCTATCACTTCCGTTGACTCCCTTCCCCATCAAGTGCCGGGCGCTGGTTCGCTACCGCGATGGTTTGCGGCACGGCTTTGAGTTTCTCGCCCTCAGTTCTCAACAGCGTGAAGCCATTCGCAAGCTTTGCCAGGCGCTGTCTCCAGGCGTTTAATCTTCCAGCGTATTTTCAATTTTTTGTCGTAAATAGAATTACCTCCGTAACTTTCAGGTACTCCGCTGGCGAACTAACATCCCCAACTAGCTCTGGTTAAATGGGGGAGGGACGGGATGGGTGACAAGATCACCCGGCCAGCGAAGCCGGCTGAGCTGCAGCGGGCCAAATTTTTGCAGCAAGCGCTTCGCCGGCGCACCCCTGCGCTCTCCATTCCTGAAGATGCGGTCACAGTGAGTCCCGCAGAAACCCCTTTTTTTCTATCCGACAGCCCCGAAGTGCAGAAGGCCTATCTTGACCAGTTGGTGGAGTGCGCGCCCGAGGCGATCAGCATTCTGGACGGACAGTATCGGATCAGGGGCATCAATGGCGAGTTCACGCGCATGTTCGGCTTTCTTGCTGAGGAGGCCCTGGGCCGCCGCATTGAGAAACTTATCGTTCCCCCCGATCGCACGGCGGAGACCAAGTGGCTGGCAGAGAGCCTGGATCAGGGCGAGAGAGTAAAGCTGGAGACCAAGCGGCAGCGCAAGGATGGCACGCTGGTGGACGTCTTCCTGGCCGGAGCGCCAGTCATCATCAGCGGAAAGCAGGTCGCGGTTTATGTTCTTTATCGCGACATATCGGAACAAAAGCGTGCCGAATCGCTGAGCTCCGCTCTCTACCGCATCGCGGAAAAGACCAGCTCTGCCAAAGATCTGCAACAGTTCTACGCTGCAATTCACGGAATTGTTGGCGAATTGATGTATGCCCGTAACTTTTATATCGCGCTGTACGATCAGGCGAGTCAGTTGCTCAGCTTTCCTTATTTCGTGGACGAAGAAGATCCCACGCCCGCCCCAAAGAAACTGGGGCGTGGGCTTACCGAGTATGTGTTGCGTACCGGAGAACCGCTGCTATGCACTCCGGATGTTTTCGATGTGTTAGTGAAGCAGGGTGAAGTGGAACTCATTGGGGCTCCCTCTTTGGATTGGCTGGGCGTTCCGCTGAAAGCCGGGAACACGACATTCGGCGTGCTGGTGGTCCAAAGCTACACCGATAATGTACGTTACCGCGAGAAGGAGAAAGATATTCTCACCTTCGTCTCGCACCAACTGGCGAGTGCCATTGAGCACAAGCGAAGCGAAGAAGCGCTGCGCCGGTCGGAAGCACGTTACCGCTCGGTAGTACAAAGCGCCGTTTACGGAATCTATCGTTCTAACCTGGAAGGCAAGTTCCTGGATGTGAATCCTGCTCTGGTGGCAATGCTGGGACGTAACTCAGCCGAAGAGGTGCTGTGCCTGGATCCCAAAGTTGATGTCTTTGTGGATGCGAAAGAGCAATCCCGGCTGATGGTTGAGTTTCGGCGTGGAGTGCGCGTTGACAACGTGGAAGTTCGCTGGAAACGCCAGGATGGAAAAGCCATCACGGTGCGCCTGAGTGGGCGCGCGGTCAAGGGAGAGACCGGCGATGTCGTAGAAGTGATTGCCGAGGACGTGACTGAGCGCCGGGTGTTGGAAGATCAGTTTCGTCAGGCACAGAAGATGGAAGCTGTGGGACGTCTGGCCGGTGGCGTGGCTCACGACTTCAATAATCTTCTGATGGTGATCAGCGGCTACACCGAAGTTCTGATGGAGCATACGGCACAGGATCATGCGCTGCATCCCAAGATTGCGGCCATTCAACAGGCTTCGGACCGGGCAACCACACTTACCCGGCAATTGCTGGCTTTCAGCCGCAAACAATTGCTGGAGCTGAAAGTTGTGGATGTAAATGCGATTGTGAAGGACATTGAACGCCTGCTGCGTCCGTTAATTGGAGAAAATATCGAACTGGTTACGCGCCTGGCCGGCGATTTGGGACGAACCCGAGCGGATGCGGGACAGATTGAGCAAGTCATCATGAACCTGGTGGTCAATTCCAAAGATGCGCTGCCGAACGGCGGGAAAATCACCATCCAAACCGCGAATGAGAGTCTCGACGACGATTTACAACGCGAGTGCAGCTACATTCAGCCGGGACCGTATGTCATGCTCTCGATTGAAGACACCGGTCACGGCATGGACAAAGAAACTCAATCACGCATTTTCGAGCCTTTCTTTACCACGAAAGAAAAAGGGAAAGGCACCGGGTTGGGGCTGTCCACGGTGTACGGGATTATTAAACAGAGTGGCGGCTACGTTCTTGCCCAGAGCGAAGTGGGACGCGGGACTACGTTCCGCATTTACCTACCGCGTGTGGAAGAGCCAGCGGAAAATGCTAGCGTGACTAGTGCGTCGCAGTCGGCTGCCGGAGGTTCTGAAACTGTGCTGTTGGTGGAAGATGAGGAATCGGTACGTCAATTGGTGCGCGAAACTCTGGAAGCCAAGGGATACAAGGTACTGGAGGCCAACCACGGGGATGCCGCGCTGCAAATCGCTTCTGATTACCATGGGCCGATTGATATGTTGATTACGGACGTTGTAATGCCGGGGATGAGCGGACGGGAATTGTCGGAGCAGCTCTCGGCGTCGGATCCAGATATAAAAATCTTGTATCTTTCCGGTTACACCGAGGATGCTGTCGTGCATCAAGGCGTCTTGGAGCCGGGTACGTCGTTTCTGCAGAAACCCTTCACTCTGCAAGCGCTGGCACGGAAAGTGCGGGAAGTGCTGCGCAGCGAGCGCGGGTAAACCGCTTACAATCAATAGCGATTGCCTTCCTACGTTCAGACCCAACCAGCGGTGCAACTTTTCCTTATAATCTGCGTCTTATT
>DATHJP010000392.1:0-3605 GCA_035489695.1 Terriglobales bacterium | reverse complement strand
ATTCGGTGTTTGGCGACGTGGGCAATGCGGATGGCTTGCGCCGCTGGGCTGAGAGTTCGCGGGGATTGGGATTCGAAGGCATGGGATGCATTCATCCCTCTCAGATCGCGGTGATTCATGACGCATTTACTCCGTCGCAGGTGGAAATTGATAAGGCGCTGAAGATTGTCGCCGCGTTTGAAGAAGCGCAGCAACGCGGACTGGGAGTCGTAAGCCTGGGCTCGAAGATGATTGATGCGCCGGTCGTGGAGCGCGCTCGCAAATTGGTGGCCCGCTCGCGGGCGGGGGCGCCTGCGCCACACGTTCAAGCGAGAAACAAATGACTGAACGCGTGGAACTGGCGCAAAACGCCGCAGGACGCATGGTCCCGGCCATGGTCAACGGCAAGCCTCAAATTCCATACCTTGGCGTCGGAAAATATCAGCCGCGTGCGCGCAAAGCTGCACCGCCGGTGCGCTCGAGCAAAGACTATCCCGAAAGCGGCGACAAGCGCGTCCCCGATCTCGAAACTGCGTTGCGCAAATGCGGGCTGCGAGACGGCATGGTCATCTCCAATCATCACCACCTGCGCGATGGTGACCGCGTCGCTCTCATGGCATTACAAGCGGCGGCGAAACTGGGAGTGAAAGATCTCACCTGGTTTCCCAGTGCCTCTTTCCCATCACAGAAAGCCGCGATTGAGCTGATGCAGTCGGGCGTCATCCATCACATCGAAGGTTCGATGAATGGCCCGCTGGGCGACTACTGCACTCAGGGAAAAATGCGCGGCATGGGTGTGCTGCGCTCCCACGGCGGCCGCTGGCAGGCAATCCAGGATGGAGAAATACACGTCGACGTCGCCGTGATTGCCGCGCCCACTGCGGATTTTTTCGGCAACGCCGACGGTTCGCACGGCAAATCCGCCTGCGGATCACTAGGCTTCGCGCTCGCTGATTCCATCTACGCCGACAATGTAATCGTAGTCACGGACAACCTGGTCCCGTTCCCTTGCATTCCCTGGCAGATTCAAGGCAACAACGTTGACTACGTTGTGGAAGTCGACTCAATCGGTGACCCGGCGAAGATTGTTTCTGGGACGACGCAGATCACGCGATCTCCTGACCGTCTTCGAATTGCGGAACTCGTCGCACGTTTTCTGCGGGACACGGGAACCATGCGCAACGGATTTTCGTTTCAGGCAGGCGCGGGCGGAATCGCGTTAGCGTTCGTGGATTTCCTGCGGTGCATGATGAAGGAAGATGGAGTGAAAGCCCGCTTCGTTCGCGGTGGATCCACACGCTACCTGGTCGAGATGCTGCAGGAAGGCTTGACCGATTACATCCTCGACGGGCAGACCTTCGATCTCGAAGCCGTGAAGTCCATCGCCATCGATCCTCGTCATGTGCCCACGTCTCCGTTCACTTCTTACAACTATCACGGCAAGGGAAATTTCGCTTCCATGGTGGACGCTGTGGTGCTGGGCGCAACTGAAGTCGATGTGAATTTCAACGGCAATGTCGTTACTCACTCCGATGGCCGTCTATTGCACGGAATTGGTGGATGGCAGAACTGTTTGGCTGCGGGCTGCACCATTCTGGCCGTGCCGTCGTTCCGTGATCGCATTCCCGTGATTGTGGATGAAGTCACCACGCTGACCGGTCCCGGCGAGTTGATTGACGTTGTGGTAACGGAGCGTGGTATTGCGATCAATCCGCGGCGCCAGGATTTGTTGGATGCGGTCAAGGGTTCAAGTTTGCCGATCCGGCCCATTCAGGACATCAAGGCAGAAGTAGAACGTATCTGCGGAGGTAAACCGGCGAGGCGGAAGCTTGGAGATCGGCCTGTAGCGGTGGTGAAGTGGGTGGACGGGACGGTTTTGGATACTGTGTGGCAAGTGGGGTAAGAATTTACGATTTTCGATTTACGATTGCCGATTTGAAAACACCACTCAACTTCTAAGGCTGCTTGCTCATGACACCGTCGATCTCAGTGCCAGTGTCGTTCTGCAGCATGTAACCGTCGCTGCCGGAAATCAGATAAAACACCAGGTTGTTGGATAAGCCGGTAATCGTGCCGCTGGCTCGTCCGTTGCTTGCAACGGAATAGGTCCCGGTAATAGATCCCGAAGCCTGAGTGGTTCCAGAACGATTGATAAATTCATTCAGCGTCAGATTACCCGCGCCGTCCCACTGCAGAGTGCCAACCCGGTCGACGAAGTTGAGGGGATCAAATCCATCCATAAGAACTGCGAACTGGCCATTCATTGTCGAATTCGAGAAGGTAATTGCTTGTTGCAGGTCGAGAGTGCCATCTTCCACTTTGTTGGGGTCGCTGGTGAGCGAGAAAGCGCGCGATGGGCTAACCATCCAGAAGATTTGCTGAATCGTGCCAGTGGATGGATTCAGCGTGACTGTCGCTCGCCCGTTCGAGGCCATACTGTATGTTCCAGTAAAGCTGATATTGGTAAAAGCAGTTCCGTCCTCGACCGAGTCGTAGGTTCCTGCGCTGACAGTGCCGTCTCCACCAGCGGTAAAGCGGCCAACTCGCTTTGTGCCGGCGACAGAGAAATTGTCATCGCCGCTGCTGCCGAATGCATAACCGCCGGCAAGCGACGTGTTTGCAAAGGGCGCCGCAGTTTGGGTTTCCGCGCGTCCCAGACCTGGGAGACCGTTGCTGGTGGAAAAGAAACGCACATTGTTAGCATCGACCACGTAGTAGATGAAGCTCGAAGTCACATTCGCGTTGTCGGTAAAGGTTCCGGTACCCCGGCCGCTGGTGTCCGGGAAGTTGAAGAAACCGGTAAAAGTTGGAGAACTCAGCACGCCGGCACGATTCACATCTTCGCTGCCCGAGGCCGTGCCACTCGAAACCGTAAATGCACCCACCGTCGCGGAAGAGCCTTGCGCCGTACTCACATTGTGCATGCGGAAAGTAAAAGTGCCATTGGGAGTCGCGGCGAAGGCGGCTGGATTCTGCAATTCGGCGATACCTGCGCCATTCGCGAAATCAAAAGTCTGAGTCACCATCAAATAAACCTTGGATGAACTCACCAGGGTTAGCGCCAATTGAAGAACTCTGCCGTCCGAGATTGAGATCGAGACGACACCGGTTCCGTCATTGTTAACGGTGTAGGATCCAGAACTCGAACCCGAAGTGATGGTAGTGCCCTCCGCAAAGTCGTCCGTGCCGCCGGTGATGTTGCCACTGCCGTCTGCTGTAAACACCCCTGCTTCTCGAAAACTTGCGGTGGTATCGACGCCGGTCAACTGGTAAGCGTACTGACCTTTCAAACTGGCGTTGGAAAAATTTCCGCCGCCGCCCTGCTTGAAGGCATTGCTGCCTGACCCACAAGCCAGACAAAACATAAGACAAATGAGGGCAGCCAATAAAGACAGTTTTAGCAACACTATTGTTCTCATAGGTATGGCGTAGCTCTGTGCAGATTGATCTCTGAGATCACAGGGTTCGAAGACGAAAGGTATGTTTTATCTCTTATCTTCTAACACAAACGCGGGCGAAAAGTTCCAAAGAGGAACCTCTTGCATATATGGGAGAGTTGCGTCTGAAAAGGCCGATGCTGACGTGACAACGTATTGCTGACGCCTCGTTTTTTCGCGCGCTGAAGG
>DATHJP010000391.1:0-16013 GCA_035489695.1 Terriglobales bacterium | reverse complement strand
AGGAATCTCGATCGCGAAGTTGCGAAGTACAAAATCACCGCCAAGGAAAAATCCGCAGCACTGAAGCGCATTGAGCCTGCGCTCAGGCGTGCCAAGCTGGCAGATTGCGATTTTGTGGTGGAGGCCGCGACCGAGAAGTTTGAAATCAAAACGGAGATTTTCCGCGACCTTGACCAGATCTCTGGGTCGGAAGTTATTCTAGCCTCCAACACCTCCTCCATTTCCATCACTAAGTTGGCGGCATTGACCGGGCGGGCCGACAAAGTCATCGGAATGCACTTCTTCAATCCTGTCCCGGTCATGAAGCTAGTGGAATTGATTCGTGGCCTGGCCACTTCCAATGACACATTCAAGAAAGTGCGCGATCTGGCGACCAAGCTGGAGAAGACCCCTGTGGAAGTCAACGACGCCCCGGGCTTCGTCTCCAACCGAGTGCTAATGCCGCTGCTGAATGAGGCCATGTACACGGTGATGGAAGGCGTAGCTACGGCGGAAGCGGTGGATGAAGTTTTCAAGCTCGGGATGGCGCATCCCATGGGACCACTTGCACTGGCGGATTTTATTGGACTCGATGTTTGCCTGGACATCATGCGCGTTTTGCAGGATGGCTTAGGTGATCCTAAGTACCGGCCATGTCCGTTGCTGATCAAAATGGTTGACGCGGGATGGCTGGGAAAAAAGAGTGGCAGAGGTTTTTATACTTATCAGGCGTAGATCAAAATTATTCAATCCAAGTTAAGGGGGCGTGTGATGAAACCAGACCGGCGAAATGTATTGAAGAAAAGCGCAGCTTTGATAGCGTCCGCGAGCATAATTGGAACTGTGGGAGCTGAAGCAAAAGAAAAGTCGAAGAAGAAGGTCTACTATTCGGGCGGAAAGCCGCCGGAGAAAACGCCACTGTTCTCGGGCGCAGTTTCGTTCGGCAATCTGCTGTTTATTGCGGGGAAAGGCGCGCACTTCCAGGGTGACATTGCGTCTCACACCAAACATGTGCTCGATGAAATCGAAAAAGAACTGACCAACGCAGGATCATCCATGCAGAAAGTCCTGAAGGTGAATGTCTATCTGAACGACATCAAGGACTATGCCGGTATGAACGAAGTGTACCAAGGACGTTTCGGGAATGAGCCGCCGGTACGCACCACGGTCGCAGTCGCAAACGGTGGAGTTCCGGGCAACTCACTGGTCGAGATCGATTGCATCGCTTACATCTAGCTAAGATTTTCTTGGGGACGTGCGCACTAAGGTAGCGGATATCCAAAAAAGTACTCCCATTTCCACTGCGGCTGCGAGTATGCTCGGAGGCCATGGGAGTTTCCGTCTCGGTGCTGGCCTCTGGCAGCCGGGGAAACAGCGCCATCATCCGTAGCGCTTCGACCACCATCCTGGTGGATGCGGGAATCTCCTGTCGCGAGACGTTCAAACGCATGAAGGCCGCGGGAGATGATCCGCACATTCTTTCCGCCATTCTCATCACCCATGAGCATACCGACCACGTGTATGGGTTGGCAGTGCTGGCTCGCAAACTCAATGTGCCAATCTTCATGACGGGCGCTACCCATCAGGCGTGGGCACGGGCGGTGCGCGATTCAGTAGGAGAAAAGCCGGAAGTGAGCAAGCTCGAGCTATTCTCTTCCGGATGCCGGTTTCAGATCGGCGATATTGCAGTGACACCATTCACCATCCCGCATGATGCTGCCGACCCAGTGGGATTTGCATTTCGCTCAGAAGGCATCAAAGTAGCCATTGCCACTGATCTCGGATACATCCCACCCAACGTTTGCGATCATTTGCGCGGCTGCGACGTGCTGGTAATCGAATCCAACCATGATGTGGAGATGCTGCGGGGAGGCCCGTATCCCTGGTCGGTGAAACAGCGGGTGATGAGCCGGGTAGGGCACTTGTCGAATGACGCACTCGCGGATTTCTTTGCCAGCGACTATGATGGAAGTGCAGCATATGTGGTGCTAGCCCACCTCTCGGAGCAGAATAACCATCCCGAGATTGCGCGGCGAGCAGCGGAAAAAGCGTTGAGTCCGCGCCGCAATCTGCTGCATAACCGGGTGTTGCTGGCAGCACAATCAGAGCCGATGGAAGCCATCCGGCTGTAGTAATAAATGAGTGAGTGTATTGATCCGATCGTAGGCAAGATTCTGGCCGGCTGGCGCTACGATATTTCCGGCATCGCGCCCGAGATGCGCTCCGGCTACGAAGAGCACTTCGCCGCCTGCGAACATTGCCGCAAATGGCAACGCCTGCATCGCACCATTGATGTTTCCCTCATCGTGCTGGCCTCGGTGTCCGCAGGCGTGTTTCTGCTGGCCTTCGGAGTAATCCGCCACCTGGGGCCGCGCCACGCCTTCTGGCTGGAGCTGGCAGCACTGTCCGGATTCGCGCTTTCCGCATTGATCTGGCTGATCGTCGCCGTCGCTACTCCTGCGCCCATGGCTGTGGTGGATGTGGCGCGCCTGGGAGCACGCCATGTACACGACCGGCTGCCTGCCGAGATTCGTGATCGTTTGCCGGAAGAGCTTCGGGTGAAAATCACCGGACAATCGTAAGCGGTTTCATCCACCAATCCATTTCATCAAGCCGCTGACACAGAAGCCTGTCAAGCGTATATTTTTCACATGCCGTTGGAGTTCATAACAGTCATCGGCTGGTGCGTTTTGGTAATTCTCTTAGGGGCATTGTGGATGACGCCAGATCCATATGCCAAGATCGTAGAAATCTGGAAATTCTTTCGAGGCGACTGAGATGGGACTGCCAAAAGTTAACAAAGCGTTCGCGACCGATGAGCAGTGCTACGCCTGCCTTGGATAATCCCTGAATTATTGTGGCCGAAGCCGCAAAAACATCACCATTCCAGCAGGATGAGAATTGTAGATAGGTTTCAAGCTATCCGGCACTCCATACCAAGTAACCTGAGCGCCCACAGCCGTGGATAGATGAGGGATGTGGCCGATTTCGCGGTCGTAGCCCGCGGTGTAAGCCTGGACTCGCGCGAAGTACCGCTCCTGAAAGCCTGCTGGTTCCGGGTTTTCGCCCAGTAATAATTCATTGGTCCGGTCCACGTTCTCGATTCGAGTCCAAAGATAGTTTTTGCCTGCCCAATGAAGAGTGGACTCTGCCAGATAGCTGTTGCCGATATTCCCATCCATAAGGCTTCGATTCCGTCCCCATAAAAGCATCGACGCCCAGTTGCCATTTTGTATCGGGCGGTTATACATCAGGGATGCGGTCATGCGGCGGAGATCCGTGCCTGGCGCGAGCGCCTCAGGGCTATGGAGTTGGGCAAAAGAATATTGAAAGCTCCAATTCTGTACGGGATTGACGGTCAGTCGCGACGACCAGGAATCAATTTTGCCGGAGTCCAGGTCCCAGCGAAATTCGTCGGGCTCGCGTCCATGGAATCCCGAGGCTTCCAATCTCACGTTGCGGTAAGTGAGTCCGACAGTGATGACATCGTCGGCAATGTGGGTGGAGTCCTGCAGATGGTGTCCGAGAGGCGCGATGGGATCTTCCGACGCCGATGGCCGGTGAGGATAGCCCAGCGGGCCCATAGCTGGATCGCCCATCGGCGCGGCGTAAAACGACAGCAGGGTATTCGCGCTCAACATGTGGTCGTACAGCGCAGCCAGCTCCATGAAGAAATCGTGGGGATGCTGACCATCCACGATGGCGCGTTCGAAGGCAGTTTCGCCTTGCTGAAATAGTTCGGGGTAGCGGCGCTTCGAGACAGTTCCCGGCTCAAAACTCAACATCGCGCGTAATGTGAGCGTGCCATTGCCCAATTGGCGTTGTGCCATGGGCATGATCCAGTTGGTGGAAAAGAACTTGTCAGCGCCGCGTGGGCCGCTTTGCTGGATGTCATTGAGGAAGGCTTCACCATGACACATCAGCGTCCACAGGCCTCTGGTAGTCATGAGCATGTGGGCGGGAGTGGAATTGGGCTGGGCATCGGTGCCGGCGGTGGTGTGATGTTGCAGCAACTCGATCAGTGAGCGGGATTCCATGGGCATGTTTTCTTGGTTCATATTACCTTGGGTGCTCATGCCAGGCATGCCTTGCACGGTCGGCTCGGCGTGTTGATGGGCGGAATCTTTCTCGGCATGAGTATGCTGAGCTGAGGACGGCTCGATCTGGAGAGCTACCGCAATTAGAAGCAAGCAAAAAGCGCGCATTTCCCCTCGTAGGGGCGCAACAGTCACCCAAAATTAACGGCACATGTCTGGTGTGAGGCTTGAGCTATGTGGTCGGAGATTTTGAGTCTAAATGCGGAGAGGCGCGATACCGGGAGGACTGGATCCAATCAGGATTGCAGAAGACGGCACCTGCGCGCAGGTGACAAGCATTGCGTCCACCGGCAAAAGATGTGAAAAGTCTTGAGTGCCTGAGAAGTCAGGAGTGAATCCGGTCAATGCTGCAGGGTGGTGGTCAAAAGCACAGCAGCGATGGCTGACTGGTTCTGGAGCTGCAGGAGCCGGGGCTTGGTGGTGACATCCAGCAGGAGCAGTGTTTGCAGCTGGCGAAATCTGAACTGCGAGCGGGATAACCGTGAACGCGGTGACAACGCATGGCACGATGAGTGCGACGATCTTTGCGCGCAAGGAATTCACTGTAAGGATAGGATGCACCATCCTTCGGGTTGGTGTCACTAAACTTCTAGCGCGCGAAGGTGGGCAGGCCTTTCTTTCTCTGCCGGTAGAATGTTTTTTTAGCCGCGGCGAGTGGTAAGGCGACGCAACCCAGTTACGCACAGCCTCAGGGGCTAAAGCCCAAATAAAGCTTCAGCATGCGGCACGACTGAAGTCGTGCCCTTCCCAATCCATCGCTTGCTAAGTCACGAGATAGCTTAGGTTGCACTGATCTGGAAGTCCGTCTGCGTGGACTGCTCCGGAAATCTGACTCGCCTTACTTGATATGACAAGTGGCCAGCCCGCGCTTCTCCAGATATTGCTGGTGATAGTCCTCGGCGAGATAAAAGGCCACCGCGGGAACGATCTGAGTGACGATGGGCTTGCTGTAGCGTCCAGACTTGCCCAATTTCTCTTTCGAAGCTAAGGCCGCGGCCTCCTGTTGCGGATCATGAAAGAAGATGGCAGAGCGGTATTGTGTACCCCAGTCGGGCCCCTGACGATTCAGTTGCGTGGGATCGTGGTTCTCCCAGAAGACTTCCAGAAGCTTGTCATACGAAAGCTTTGCCGGATCGTAGTCCACTTCCACGGCCTCCGCATGGCCGGTGTTATCGGTACAGACGTCTTCGTATGTAGGATTGGCGGGCTTTCCACCGGTATAACCGACACGGGTGGAAATCACACCCGGCAATTGACGAAACGTTGCTTCCACTCCCCAGAAACAGCCAGCGGCAAAGGTGGCTTTAGCCATGATGTTTGCTCCGTGAAATAGTGTAATCGGTTCCATGAAATGACGCGAGTCAGTCCAAGCCAGCGGTGCACGCTGAGGCCATTCTTCTATTGACCGAATCCCGCTTCTCACGATAGATTTCAACCCAAGCGGTTTGCCCGCCACGGCCTGAGGCCTTGTGAGTTCCAGCCTTTTCCTCAAATCCCGGTTTATTGTTGCTCTATTGCTGACCACTAGCGTGGCGCCAGCTACCTGGGCGGCGAACACTGGCTTCACTCCGCAGACCCGGGTCGGCTTCACGACTGGCGATCAATGGGAACCGGCGATTGCTGCCGATGGCTATGGTCATGTCTATGTTCTCTATCCGCAGTATGTGACGGTGCCGCGCTGTCCGAACTGTCCCGTGCCCACAATGATTCTGACGGTCAGCAATGACAATGGAAATAGCTGGGAGGCGCCGCGCCAGATTGCGCCTCCGGGTACCGGCCAATTCGATGCGCAAATCGTGGTGGATCCCGCGGATCACAGAACCGTCTATGCCGCCTGGCTGCAGAACAACAAGAGCGACACCGTAGTGGCCAAATCGGCGGACTTCGGTCAAAGCTGGTCGCTGGTGATTGCTGACAGCACGAACGCGGAAACCGACAAGCCCGTCCTGGCTGTGCATGGCACAGATGTATACGTTGGCTTCAATCATGCGCAGAAGGTGTGGGTGGCTTCCTCACACGATGGAGGCATCACGTTCACTTCAGCAAACGTGAATGGGAATGCAAAGCTGGGATGGTCCCTGGCCGGTGGTGGCACAGTGGATCCGGCCGGGAATGTCTATTTCGCATGGGCAGGATATACCCGGAACGGTGGCGCCAAGGGGCCGGTGAATCTCTACGCCAGCAAATCGTCCGATGGAGGCAAAACATGGACGAGCACGCTACTGGATATCTCAGCCGCTCCGCCGGATTGTTCTGACCACAAGTGTGGCTGGGCGTACCTGGGAGCACAGATCACGATGTCCTCCGACGCAGCTGGGACTTTGTTCGCGTTGTGGAACTCTGGCTCGGTGGCTAAAGGCCCGGAACGTATCTATTTCGCTTCTTCCACTACGGGTGGCGCGACCTGGTCGCCAAAGGCCGACGTTTCTGCCGCCGCTGCCGGCGTGGAGCATGCTTTCCCCGCGATTGTGGCCGGGTCGGCAGGGGACGTTCGCATCGCCTGGATGGATTCTCGCAACGCACCACTGTGGAACACCTACTACCGCAGTTCCACGAATGGTGGCGCGACTTGGTCGGCTGCGAAAAAGATTTCCAGTCACGTGCCGGGCTACAGCTACATTCGACGCGACGGCTTCAGCTTTCCCTTCGGCGACTATTTCGAGATCGATATTGACAGCCGCGGCCAGACACAAGCCGTCTGGGGCGAAGGCCTCAATTTCAAGTCTCCGGGCTCGATCTGGTATAGCAACGGAAGATAGGTAATTCTAGTTTCCAGTTTCTAGTTTCCGGGCCGAGGTTTTCGGGATCCTTCCATCGGCAGTTTTCCTTTATTCACAGGTTGGGCATAGAATTGGGCCTTCTTTTCACACCCCATCGTGAGGAGGTTGAGCTATGGAATTCATGGGAGTCAACTTGTTGTCAGTATTGGCGGCGGCGATTGCGACCATGATTTTGGGATTTCTATGGTACTCACCAATTCTGTTCGCCAAGCCGTGGACTGCGGCTATGGGCTATGACCTGAACGACAAAGCCAAAATGGATGAGATGCGAAAAGGTGCGGGCAAGCTCTACGGGATTACCTTTGTCGCCAGTCTGCTTTCCGCATTCGTTTTGGCGAAAATTATTGATGTGACCACGGTTACATCGGCTCTCTATGGAATGAAAATTGGATTTGCAGTGTGGCTGGGTTTTGTCACCACTGTCCAATTGACCAGCACGCTCTTCAAAAAGAGGCCCATCAAACTCTATCTGATCGATACTGGCTATCAGTTGGTTTGCTACCTGGTGATGGGAGCGATTCTGGCGAAGTGGCCGCGATAGGTGTCAGTTCAGGGCAGTGACAATTACTCCATTACCATTCCGCCGGTGAGGTCTGCCAGGCGTTCTACGTTGTGCTCCGCGCACCAGGTTTGCAATTCGGCGACGATCTTCTCCGTAGCCACGGGATCCCAATAGCTGGCAGTGCCAATCTGCACCGCAGTTGCGCCCGCCAACATGAACTCCACGATGTCGACAGCGGTGGAAATGCCGCCCATGCCGATGACGGGAATCTTCACGGCTTTCGAGGCGTCGTAAACCATCCGCAAAGCAATAGGCTTGATGGCCGGTCCGGAAAGCCCGGCAGTGACGTTAGCAATCCGTGGCTTGCGGGTCTCTGCATCGATCGCCATGGCGACAAAGGTGTTCACCAGCGAAACCGCGTCAGCGCCGGCTTCCTGAGCCACGTGAGCCATTTGGGCAATGCTGGTGACGTTGGGAGAAAGTTTGACGATCAGCGGACGCTGTGAGTGGCGCCGCACCGTGCTTACTACCTCATCCAGTGATCGCGGATCGCTGCCAAACTGGATGCCTCCATACGTGGTATTAGGACAAGACACGTTCAATTCGTAGGCGGCAATGCCCTCGCCTTCGTTCAGAATCTCTACCGCGCGTTCGTAATCTTCGCGGGTGTAGCCGAACACATTGGCGAACACCACGATATTTTTCATCTCCCGGAGCTTGGGAAGCTTCTCGTCGATGAACGCGCGAGCGCCGATGTTCTGCAAACCGATAGCATTCAGCATCCCGGCAGGAGTTTCGTACAGACGAGGCGGAGGATTACCCGCCATTGGCTCCCGGGATAATCCCTTAACCACGAAGCCGCCGAGCTTATCGAGGTGCACAACATCTTCGAATTCGATGCCGTAACCAAAAGTACCGCTGGCGGCGATCACCGGGTTTTTGAGCTGGATGCCGGCAAAACTAACGCTCAGGTCAGGTGCGCGGCGCTCGGTTGCCGGAGAAGCCGTCACCACGAGCCTCCGCGAGCGACGGCCGAGACCGGCCTCATTGGGTCCGAGGAATTGGGTGAATGGAGACGCTTATCAGAGGGCGGGTGCGAAGAGTTTTCTGCGCGACGCGAGGGAGCCAACGCCTCAGTAAGAACTCGTCCAACCGCATGAGTTGGAGCATTGATCCCCAGCAGCGATGCGAAAGTTGCCGCCAAATCGATTGGTTCGGAATGAGTGCGGTAGGTTCCGGGCTGGAAGGGAAGGCCATAAAAAGCCAGAGGAACGTGGGTGTCGTAGGTGTAAGCCGTCGCGTGATCCGTTCCCGTGGAACTCGCGACCGCAAACGGGGCAGGAACCCCGAAAACGTACCATCCTCCCAGGGGAGAATAGCTGTTCTGAAATCTGCGGCCAGTAGGAGTGTTGGGCACACTCCCTCGTGCCAGCTGTGAACGAGTGTAGTAGTCGCGCAGTCCAACTTGCTTCAGCGCCTCCCCAACCGCATGCTCGGCATCTTCTTCTTTCACTTTCATAGCGGCAAAGGCATCGTCGTCCAGCCATGCTACCGGATAGTCAAAGACTTTCAAGTACTCTGCCGATCGTCCAGGAGAGAATTGTTTGGATAACAACTGGTTGACCTGTGCTCGCAGCTTGTCCGGTGAAACCACCGCAGCCGGGATTCGCAGGCGGAGAGCCACGCTGGGCACGGGCGCGATTCCGTGGTCGGCTGAGAGCGCTATCCAGAGGTTGGCGAGTCCGATCTGATGTCCGAGGAATTCAAAAAATTCCGCCAGTTGCCGATCTGTGGCCAGCGCCATAGCCTGCATTTCAGGAGAGTCAGGTCCAACCTGGTGGCCCAGGATGTCATTGGCGGAGAGGCTGATGGTCAGCAAATCGGTGGCCGGACCGGCTCCCAGTTTTTCGTAGGTGATGAGCTCGCGCGCCAGCTCGAATTCGTAGTCGTTGGCGAAAGGTGTACTTCCTACCAAGTCGTAGAAGCTGGTTTCTTGCCCGGGGACAGGAGTGGTGGTGCGCAGAACTTTCCCGCCACTATCTTTCCACTCTTTGTTCAGGTACTTTTGCGTCCGCTTGCTGTCGTTGAAGTCTGAAGCCCACTTCGGCAATTCGCTGCGATAGTAAGTTGATGTGATCCACAGTCCGGTTTTCTGGTCGATCCAGTAAGCGCCATCCGCGGCAAAGCCTGCCGGCAATATTGCAGCCCGGTCTTTCAAGGCGATTCCAAATACTCGAGCCTTACCCTGGGTTGCCAGTTTCAGTTCGTCGCCAAGGGTGTCTGCAAGAAGATTATGGGGCGAAGCGCCTGGCGAGCTGCTCGCCATCCCGACAAGTCTGGTTCCGTTATCCTGCACGGATGTCACCATGCGCCTGGTTTGCCGATCCCACCACGAATTGGCGTGGATACCGTGACCATTGGAGTAAGCGCCGGTCAGCAGCGTGGCATGACCCGGCGCAGTATGCGTGTTGGCGTAGTCGTAGTTGCAATCGGTGAAATAAGCTCCGTGGTCGAGCAGGAGCCGAAATCCGCCTTCCCCGAACTGATCGCGATAGCGTTCCAGGTAGTCAGCGCGAAACTGGTCAATGACCATTATCACAATCAGCTTGGGATGCGCGCTATAGGCTGAGCCAAAGCTCAAGCTGGCACAGGACAGGCAAACCGCAAGTCCAACGGCTAGCGTCCTGAGGATGGATTTCATAGCCGTGGTAGTTTACAGGAGACTTGGACAGCCAAACCAGCCGACGCTGTCATCGTGCATCTCCGCGACAATACGTGCACATCAGCCCTCTTTTCGATACAGTAATGAACTTCCCATGCTTGATCTGAACTTCGTCCGCAATAACCTACCACTGGTCGAGCGAAAACTGCGTGATCGCGGTCTCGATCCCGCCGAAGTGCTGAAGGACTTTCACCAGGTTGATCAACAGCGGCGGCAGGCGATTACGGATGCGGAGACCATCAAGGCCCGGCGCAACCGAGCCTCGGAGGAGATTGCGAAGCTCAAAAAGAGCGGCCAGGATGCCAGCGCGCTCATGGCCGAAACCAAAGAACTACGCGAACAGATTCAGGAGCGCGAGAAAGTCGCTGCAGACTTAGAAACGCGATTGCAGCAGATCCTGGCAGGTCTTCCCAATCTGCCAAATGAAACGGTGCCAGTAGGGAAGACTGCGGAAGACAATGTGGAAATACGCCGCTGGGGCGCGCCTCCGAAGTTTGATTTTGCCGCCAAGCCGCATTGGGAACTCGGTGAGCAACTCGGCGTACTTGATCTTGAACGCGCAGCTAAACTTTCGGGAGCGCGTTTCGCGGTCTATTGGGACTTGGGAGCGCGGCTGGAGCGGGCTTTAGCTAATTTTATGCTTGATGTGCATACCCGTGAGCATGGTTACACAGAGGTGCTGCCACCTTACCTGGTAAATTCCGATTCAATGTATGGTACGGGACAGCTTCCCAAGTTTGCATCCGATTCCTTCCGCGTGCCGCACGGGGAAAAGGAACTGTGGCTCATCCCTACGTCGGAAGTTCCAGTGACGAATTTATATCGCGACGAAGTGCTGGACGCTTCCCAGCTTCCCGTGTCGCTGACCGCCTATACTTCGTGCTTTCGCAGCGAAGCAGGTTCCTATGGGAAAGACGTGCGTGGCATCATCCGGCAGCATCAATTCCAGAAAGTTGAGTTGGTCAAGTTTTGCCGTCCGGAAGATTCCTATCAGCTACTGGAGAAACTTACGCGAGATGCCGAACAAATTCTGCAGAAACTTGGTCTACATTATCGCGTGGTTGCGCTTTGCACGGCTGACCTGGGGTTCTCTTCCGCCAAAACTTACGACATCGAGGTATGGCTACCGGGCCAGCAGTTGTTCCGGGAAATTTCTTCGTGCTCGAATTTTGAGGCGTTCCAAGCGCGGCGCGCTAATATTCGCTATCGTCCCGAGGGGAAGAACAAGACCGAATTCGTGCATACTTTGAATGGCAGCGGTCTTGCCATCGGCCGCACTTGGGTGGCGATCGTGGAAAACTATCAGCAGCCTGACAGCAGCGTTGTGATTCCAGAGGCTCTGCGACCCTATATGGGAGCTGAACGTATCACCGCCAGGAAGTTATAGACGGCAGCGCCTGAGGTTTGCCAATATGAGGAGCAAAAACTAGACTTGGAAAGCACAGAGACAAACGCGAAGCTGGCGAGCGCGCCTGCTCTTCCGATGAACGCCATCTGGCGCACAATCCGCGGTTACATCCTGTGGTCGTATGAACGCGGAACTATCCAATATGACGTCATGGTGACGGTCATCCTGCTGTTTGTATTTCTTTCTCCCTACTGGATTAACTTCAAGGACAAACCGGTTGAGCGCAACCCGCATCCTACTGGGGTAGTGGTCATTCCCGACGCTACGGGTGGTTTCATTTACCAGATTGAAGGTACGGCAGTTACGAGTAAGGAAGACCCAGCGATCCGGGCCGAATTGTTGCGCATCATCGAGCCGATTTCAGGCGAAGTCAGCATCACCAGATATGAAATGATAAGGGATCGATCGGGACGCATCCTGGGCTACAAAGTCTGGGCGAAAAAAGAGTAAAACGCTGTTCGATAAAGCAAGGCGGACTTCATGAAACGTACGCATTCATTTCGATGCTGCGCTGCACTGGTTCTATTGCTGGCGCCGGCTTGGGCGCAGCAGGATTCGAATGCTGCGTTGGAGAGCGTCTTAAAGAAGATGGACACCACCGCGGCGAACTTCCGCACCACGGAAGCGAATTTCGTTTGGGACCAGTATCAGAAAGTGGTGAACGAAACTGATACTCAAAAAGGCAAAGTCTATTTCCGCCGCACCAACAAGGAAACGGAAATGGTGGCCGACATCACCGAGCCCGAAAAGAAATATGTGTTATTCACCGATTCCAAAGTGCAGGTTTATCAGCCGCGCATCGACCAAGTCACGGTATATCCGGCAGGGAAGCACCGAGCCGAGTTCGAGAGCTTCCTGGTGCTGGGCTTCGGCGGCGGCGGACACGACATGCTGAAATCGTTCGACGTGAAATACCTGGGCACAGAAAAAGTCGGTGGTGTCGAGGCTGCCAAACTCGACCTGGTACCCAAATCTCAAAGCATTCGCAATACGTTTCAACACATCCTGTTGTGGATTGATCCGGCGCGGGGTGTGTCTGTCCAACAACAACTGGTAGAGCCCTCGGGCGACTATCGCCTGGCAAAATACAGCGATATTGAAGTGAATCAGAAAATTCCTGATACCGTGTTTAAGCTGAAAACTACCGGTAGAACCAAGACCGTGTCACCGCAGGGTTAGCTTCAGAGTATCGAGCGAAGTGCCTGGAAGATAAAAGCTGAAAAACCGAAGGCTGGGCGTTATACTGTGGAGCGCAACAGCCACAGAGCAAAGAACAGAACTTTTTACTGCACGAACATCTGGGTTTTCATGGCCAAGGTCTTCACGATCCCGGTTGCTCCCAACATTGGACGCAGACGACGCGAACGTACTTCCGACCCCCGGTACGTGGACGGGCAACGTCTGCTGGTTGAAGCCATGAAATATCTGGCCCAGTCCGACCCAGTGGCCAACCGCTCCGCCATCGAATTGATCTCCGAACACGTCCGCACCCGCTTCCGCATGAGCGACTCGCCCCTGAGTTGAGAAGCGGCAGCCTCAATTCCAGCAAACAATTTTGCCGGCCCAAAAAAATGGCTGAGCCATTTCTGGCCCAGCCAAGTTACCTAGCAAGCTTTTCTAAAGCCTAGAACGAGTAGCGCGCGCCGATCTGCATGACCCGCGGCTGACCCTGAATCTGGGTGAAGTTCGACCAGTTGGTCGGTGCGGTTGCGCCAGTGAGAGCCGGGTCGAGCTTTATACCGAAACCTGTTCGGCTGGTGTCAATCGCGCCGAAATGTTGCCAGTTGCCGACGTTAAATACATCCCAGCGTAGCTGAAGCTGGTGGTTTTCGCTCCAAGGCATTTTCCAGCTTTTTGCCAAACCCAGATCGAGATCGATGTATCCCGGCAGGCGGAATGGATTCCTCGGTCCTGATTCTCCCGGATAGGCGTTGCGGAAGCTCTGGTAGATCTTGTTGATGTCCCCGCAGCCACCGAAAAGCTTTGGAGTGCCATTCACACCGCGGTCGGGACAGGTATGAACCGGCGATGTTGGAGTCACACCCGCTTGAACGTTCCAGTTGGTGGCCCAGCGGGCATCGTCATAGGCATCGAATTGCGGAATTCCAGTGTTCCAGCGGAAGATGCCTGAGATTTGCCAACCCCCCAAGATTGCATCCACTGCGGGGTGAGCATCGCCCATAAACTTCTTGCCTTTACCAAAGGGCAAACCCCAGATCGCATCGGCGTTGATGTTGTGTCGGACGTCAAAATCGGAACTGCCGTAATTGTCGCGCTGCCGAAGAGGATTGACGATAAACGGGGACACATCGAACGCTCCCGCGGATTGTAAGCCGGAGGAGTCGTCCAGCGAATGCGACCAGGTGTAATTGAAATCCATGGTCAAACTGCGAATACGCTGCCGCAGAGACACGGTAAGAGCGTTATAGTTTGAGTTGCCAATCGTGCTCCAAGTTGATAAGGCACCATATTGCGGCTGCATGAACTTGATTGGAAGCCCAGCATAGGCCAGAGCCAGATCGAGCTCGGCTTGAACGTCCGTCCAATCGTTCCCTGAAAAGAAATCGACTTGCGGTGTCTGGTAGCCATAGAACACTTGGGCATTGGTCCAGGTCGGATCGAACCCGGCGCCCGCGCCTTCCCAGTTCGATACGATGCCCGTCAGATTAGCGGGGAAAACATTGTTGAAGAACGCATTCGCTTTGCTGGATAGCAGCGCCGGTATCTGGCTAATGTCGGTTCCCTTCTGCCGAAGCTTCTCAAGCTCAGTTCCCGCGGCGTACCAATCCTCGCCGGTCTGGGGATCGCGGATGTCGTTGAAGGCAGTGACGTCTCGGCGCGCCAGCAAGTTACGTCCCATACGCCCGATGTAGGAGGCCGAGAAAACTGCGCCGGCTGGCAGTTGACGTTCGTAGGTCAAGTTCCATACATACTCGGTGGGAGCATGCAGATTGGAATCGACGGATTGTTCAATGCGCTCGCCGAACTGACTGTTGGCCGGATCCAATGGAGTCGCGGTCAGGGGGAATTGCAAGTTTGCGGGTACCACCACATTGGGAAGTGGCCGGATGTCCTGATTGAAACCGGTGAACAATGGCGCAAGGGGCTTCCCGTTGGAGGTGACGGTATCGTAGGTATTTGCCGGGGTAGTGTAATTGGAGGTGAATCCCAGGGTGTTGTTCAGATCCCAGTCCACCGCGAGGGCTTGGCCAAAGTAGTCGTTAGTGAGAGCGAACCCGCCACGAATAACGGACTTCGAGCCGCGTCCCAGCAAACGGCCAAAGAAGCCGTCGCCGCCTTCGGGCGACCAGGCAACGGCGATTCTGGGCTGAAAGTTGTTCTTGTCCCAGTTATACATGGGCTTTCCGCCATTGGCTGGACCAGAACGATTAATGGTAATCAGTTGAGTAAAGTTTTGGCCACTCAGCCCCGCTGCCACACGCTGTCCGAAATAATCTCCCAAAGGCACCGTGGGCTGTACTTCAAATCCTTGGGTCTCATACACCGGCCGTTCCAGGCTATACCGTAGTCCCAATGTTAGCGTCAGATTGGAACGAACCTTCCAGGTGTCTTGAATGTAGGAATCGTAGGCTTGGGTCGCAAAATCTCGTACCGTGGGGGCGCCAGGCGCCAACAACGTCCCATCTTTGCCAAAGGTGAAGTCGGCGGTGTACTCGGAGAAGCGGCCGATGGCGGCTGTGGCCGCGTTTTGCACCTCCGAGGTTGAAGTTATGTTGTTGCCCGCCCCCGCAAGATTATTCGCATTAACGTAGGCCTGGAATGCGCCATCAACGTGGCCGCCAGCTCCCAGGTAGAACGAGGGGTTGGTGATCGCGTTATCGAACGCATTGGCGAAACTCACGCGAGTGTTGTTGGTCTTGCGTACATTGCCGCCAAATTGCAGGTTGTGGTTTCCATGAATCCAGGAAATATCGTCGGTGAAATTCTGGACCGGCGTGACTCTGGTCAAGGTATGTTGTTGGCCGTTGGGCTGAAACACGAAACGGAAGCTTATGTCGTTGCCGTCACTGTCTCCGGCTTGGCTGAAGGCCTGGCGAGTATAGCCGTATCGAAAATTGTTCACCCATTGGTTCCCAATTGTCCAAGTGTGACCAACCGCTAAACCCCAGGGATGGTTCCACACCAGTGGAGAAGGAGTATCGGGCAGCCACTGGGGAAGTATCTGGTGATCGTAAATCACATTCAAGCGGGCGAAAGCTGTCTGATTGTTCGTCAGATTGAAATCAAACTTGGCAGCGTGAGAGTTTAGCTTCACGGGCGTGGGGGCGTTGAATCGATATCCTCCGGTGTTCAACCCATCGCCCTGGGTTGTGTCGTTAGCCGGATACTTATTGGCCGCCGCCGCTATCGCGGCGAGCGCGGTTGGGTTTATGCCGGTTTCCGGATAAGGTCCCTGGCCAGGACCGAACGTACTAAGGTCCAAAGATGCAACCTGGATGCTATTGCAGGTGGGTGGATCGGCACAGTATTGATAATGCACTACTCCCTGGCCTAGACCATTTGT
>DATHJP010000390.1:0-2113 GCA_035489695.1 Terriglobales bacterium | reverse complement strand
CAAACGAACAGCGGAAGACGCGACCAGGTCATTCCTGGAGCGCGCATCGTGTGCACGGTCACAATGAAGTTGAGGCCAGTGGCGATAGAGCCAAAGCCGGCGATGAAAATGCCGGTGGCCATGGCGATGACGTGACCGTTTGCGTAGGTGCTGCTGTAAGGGGTGTAGAACGTCCAACCGGTATCCACCCCACCGCTGACGATGGAAAAGACGGTAAACGCGCCACCCGCCATGAATAGATACCAGCTCGCGAGATTAATTTTTGGAAAGGCAACGTCGCGGGCGCCAATCATCATCGGCAGCAAAAAATTTCCGAGCACTGTCGGGATGGAGGGGATCAGGAAGAACCAAACCATCACCACGCCGTGAATAGTGAAGAGCTTGTTATAAGTCTCGGACGTGACCAGGTCGCCCTGTGGTGTGAGAAGCTCAAGTCGCATCAACGTCGCTGCCGCCCCGCCAATAAAGAAAAAAAACGTGATCGAAACCATGTAGAGGATCGCGATTCGCTTATGGTCGGTAGTCAGCAGCCAGGAAGAAATGGTCGTGCGCACGTTCAAGTAGGTCGGTTCCTTGCCCGTTGCCGGCGATTGAGCTGTCTGCAAGGCTGCGCTGGTCATGGCGCCTCCTTCGCTCCAATAGATTTCAAGTACTCGATAATCGCGTTCAATTCTTCCTCGTCGATTTGCCCGTGGTAGGTCGGCATGATCGGGTCGTAACCGGCGGCGATTTGCTTGTTAGGGAGGAGAATGGAGTCGCGCAGATATTGATCGTCGGCAGTGACGAACGTCCCGTCCGACAGGGGCACTTGTTTGCCATAGATGCCGTCGAGGAGTGGCGCGCGAATCGCAGCGTTTGGCGCATGACAGCCGCTGCAACCACGCGCGTGAAAAGCGCGTTCACCCATCGCCACGAGCGAGTCGGGTGCGGGCTGGCCGGCGAGCCACCTGGCGTGTTCAGCGGGCTCCATGACGTAAACCCAGCCGACCATTAAAGAGTGATCCGTGCCGCAATATTGCGAACAGAAAAGATGGTAACTGCCCGGCTTGGTGGGCTTGAACCATTCGGTCGTGTAGCGACCAGGAACGACGTCTTGTTTATTCCGAAAACCGGGGACGAAAAAATCATGGATGACGTCCTGTGAGGTCATGACAAGCTTCACTGGCCGACCGACTGGAATGTGTAGTTCGTTAATCTCACGGCGGCCGTCTGGATGCTGAATTTTCCACATCCATTGTTTACCGACGACGTAGATCTCCGTCGCGTCAGTAGGCGGGCGCGACATCGCGAAGAAAACATCCGCCGCCCAAAAGAATAATCCGAGGAAGATGAAGAACGGAATGATTGTCCAGGTGATCTCGAATCGAAGGGGCGATCCCTGTGGTGGGGTGCGGTCGGCTTTTGAGCCCCGCCGGTAGCGGACGCAGAAAAACAATGCGACGACAAAGACGAGAAAGGCGACTGCGCTGCAAAGCGCAAGCAGGGCTATGAATACGTGATCGACAGGAGGCGCGAGATTCGATGCCTGCTTGGGAAAGAGCGAATGGAGCAATGTGCCCATTTAATAAGAGAAGCGGCGTTCACGCCGGACACTGAGCACGATGAAAGTAGCGAGCACGAGCGCGCTGCCGAGGCCGGCGATTTGCAGGATCCGAGTAATTAAGAGCCCATATTTGCCGGTCACCGGGTTGTAGTGAAAACAGAGAAGAAAGAGCTCGTCGGCAAGCGAGCCGACGCGATCCTGCGATGCTTCGATCAGAGCGAGGCGCACATCGCGCGGCGGGAATTCAATGCCAGGAAAGTAGCGCGCTATTTTTCCCTGCGGCGTAAGCACGATAATCGTACTCGGGTGAGCGAATTGCCGTGTTTGCGGATCATAAGCAAAACGATATCCGACGCTGTGTGCGAGCCGTGCAATGGCAATTTCATCTCCTGTAAGAAAGTGCCAGCCGTCCGCTGCTCCGGCGCGTCCGTATCGTTGGATGTAAGTTTGTTTTTTCGCAGCAGCTAAGGCGGGACGCTCGTGCGGATCGAAGCTGACGACGACGATTTCGTATTCTTTGCCTGCGTCGAACCTCAATTCCTGAGCCTTTTGCAACAGTCCGTTCAACAC
>DATHJP010000389.1:0-7023 GCA_035489695.1 Terriglobales bacterium | reverse complement strand
CGGTGCCGGGTACGGGCTCGCCCGCCGCTGGTTTCGGCTGGCCAGTCGGCGGCGGTGTAGGCGACTTGGTTTCCTCGGACATGGCTATGAAACTGGAAGCACCGGCGCCGCGAACTCTCTGAAAACGGGAACGTTAACTTTTAACAGCTTGTAATTATTGTGTCAACGGCGCTAGTCGGCGCTAGCGTCGCGGGAGCTGAAAACGTTCCACCAGATCGCGAATGCGTTGCGCATCCCGCTTGCGGTGCCCGTGGCTGGAAATAGGGTTGCTTCCCCCGGAAGAATCGATACGAATGTCGGACCAGAATACTCCGGTCGAAATCTGCACTGACGCTACCGCCGGGATCGCGATGCTCTCTTGCGTGCTGCCAAATAGCCGGGGCTTGATGCGCAACACGTGCTCCGGGCTGACCACAATACGAGTGGGAAAGAAAAAATTCCCTCGCGTCAAACGGCTGGCCGTAAAGCTCTCGGTGTTGGATGTCGGTTGGGCCATGATTCGATCCCGAAATTTGTCTCGCCAATCAGAGTTTCGTTGGCTAAATGCCAAGCGCTAAATGCTAAGTGCTGGTTTCTACACCCATTCCAGAGCGCCTTTTTTCCAGATCCAGATGTAGCCCACGATCAGAATGCCAAGGAAGATCAGCATCTCAATCAATCCAAACATACCTAGCGCCTTGAACTTCACCGCCCAGGGGAACAGGAAGATCGTCTCCACATCGAAGACCACGAACAGGATGGCGACAATATAGTAACGGACGGTATAACGGCCTCGCGAGTAATCGACGGGATCGATGCCACACTCGTAAGGCATTAACTTTTCTTTGCTGGGATTCTCCGGCCGCACCAGTTTGGCAGCCAGTAGCGTGACCGGGATGAGAATCCCGATCAGCGCGATGAATATAAAGATGGGAACATAATTCTGTGGCATCAGCTCCCTCAGGGCCCCTCTCTAGTGATTTTTAAGAGGCCGTCAAGCCAGTAATACTATCGCCGACCGGCTGCCGCTTCAAGGACTCTTAGCGCGGCAAGGATGGTTCTCGAAGGCACCGACCGCGGCTCATGTTTATAATCGCTCCTTTGCATTCGGTGCTTGCGCGAATAAGGAACCCATTGGCACTCGACGAAAAAATATACGAACTGCGGCGCGAGAAGCTGAAACAGATTGAAGCTCTTGGGCAACCAGTTTATCCCCACAAGTACGAGTTCACCCACACCATTCCGCAGGTGTTATCCGATTATTCGGACAAAACAGCGGAACAGCTGGAAGCCTCACGAATGAACCTACGTGTCGCCGGCAGAATCATGGCCATCCGGCTGATGGGCAAGGCAGGATTCGCCCACCTACAGCAAAGCGGTCAGCGGCTGCAAATCTACGTTAAAAAAGACGCGGTCGGCGAAAAAGGATTCGAACTCTACAAGCTGCTGGATCTCGGCGATCACATCGGCGTCAGTGGATATCTGTTCCGCACCCGTACCGGTGAACTCTCGGTGCACGTGGACGAGATTACTTTTCTCTCCAAGGATTTGCTGCCCTTGCCGGAAAAATGGCACGGGCTGACTGACGTCGAATTACGCTATCGTCAACGTTACCTCGACCTGATTATGAATCCGGAGGTCCGCGAAGTTTTCTTAAAACGCAGCAAACTGGTGCAGTCGCTGCGGCGATCGCTCGACGCGCAAGGATTCATCGAAGTTGAAACGCCCATGATGCAGCCGATTGCCGGGGGCGCGGTAGCCCGCCCGTTTGTCACTCATCACAATACGCTCGACATGGATTTGTACCTCCGCATCGCCCCCGAGCTCTACCTTAAGCGGCTGACTGTCGGTGGGCTTGATCGCGTGTACGAGATCAATCGTAACTTTCGCAATGAAGGCCTGGGATGGCGATGGAATCCCGAGTTCACCATGCTCGAGTTTTATCAGTCCTACACCGATTTTCGCGGCGTGATGGACCTCACACAACATTTAATCGAACAGGCCGCGAAGGACGTCACCGGAGGAACGAAAACCAAGTGGGGAGAACATGAAATCGACTGGACGGGCTCGAACTGGCAACGCTTGACGATGCGCGAGGCAATTATTCGATATTGGCCGGATGTGGCCGGCGCAAAACCTGGGATGTCCGATTTTGCCTCTCCAGATTCGGTGAAAACTCTGGTACAGCGTTTCAACACCGCTCACGCGCACATCGCCTACGATCCCAATGAACCGCCAGGGAAAACTATCGCGAACCTTTTCGAGGCAACAGCGGAAGAACACCTGGTCCGGCCGACGATCATTTACGAGTTCCCTGCCGCTGTCTCACCACTGTCAAAAAATAAGGCCGACGAACCGGATTGGGTTGAGCGCTTCGAAGTCTTCGCCGGCAAAATGGAAATTGCCAACGGATTCAGTGAGCTCAACGATCCCGAAGAGCAGCGCCGCCGCTTCGAACAGCAATTAAAGGAACGCGAACGCGGCGATGAAGAAGCTCACCAGATGGACGAGGACTACATCCGCGCGTTGTCTTACGGAATGCCACCAGCAGGAGGTGTCGGCGTGGGAGTGGATCGTCTGGCGATGCTGCTAACCGATTCGCACACCATTCGTGACGTTATACTCTTTCCCTTACTCCGGCCGGAGAAGAGCTCAGCGATAGAGGATGCGGAGAAGAAATAACCCCATGTGCATGCGAATTACTGCGCGAGCATATTGCCATCCAGTGTGGGTTGCGAACCGAGTACCTTCGCTTCGCCGCTGGAAACCACGTAGAGAATAAAACTCTGTGCTCCCACAGGGGGTGGCAAGAGTTGGACGAAGGTGCGACCATTCGGAGTGACCGAATAAGTGGCGTTCATGATGATGCTGGACAGTACGCCGTTTGTCATCACATCAGCGATACCGTGGAAATTGCCGGCGCCGTCAGCCGTCAGCCAGATCGAAACCTCTGTATCATTCTGTCCAATGGACGCTCCGCTGAGAGCATAAGTGCCGGACAGAATGGAACTGTTGAGGGTTAAGAACTGCAAGTCGGCCGCACCCGTTCCCGCCCAAGTTGTGAACTCGTCAAGGATGTATAGTCGGCTTGGGCTAACCATGTAAAAGATGTAACCCCTGGCGCCGTTGTTTGAGGTTGCCTGCACGGTGCCCCGCCCGTCGCCGCCGACGCTGTACGTCCCGCCAGTAATGGTGTTTTGAACTCCGCTGCCAACTTCATCCTCTGTGCCGCCCGAAACATTGCCTTTCCCGTCGAAGACCGCACGTCCGATGACATCAAAAACACCTAGAGTCGAAGAGGGAGCACGATTCAGGAGATAGGCATATCCACCGAGGAGAGTGCTATTCGAAAATGCCTGGCTGGCTTGTTGTTCGGCAATGCCAGACAATACTGAACTTGGGGTTGGATCGACTTCGATTAAATTGATCTTGCTCGCTGAAATTACATAAACAATAAAGTTCGAAGTTCCCGCCGGATTGCTCAATGCCAGAGTGCCTCTGCCGGTTGAGGAAATGGAGTAACTCCCAGTCAAAGCAGGATTGAAACTGGTGACCCCAAAGTCGCTTTCATCTTCGCTACCTCCAGTGATGTTCCCCGCCCCATCCGAAGTAAACAGGCCAATTTTGCCCATAGGATTGGCACTGCTATCCATGCCGCTGAATTGGAATATGTAGTTCCCGGTGAGACTGGCATTATTGAACGCGCTGGAGTCTTGCAACTCGAAGGATCCCGCGGCAGTTCCGTTTCCGTCAAACTCAATTAGGGTTCCTGAGGTTGCCTTCGAAGCCAGAATAAACCTTAAAGCAATTCCCGAAGGGTGGATGGAATTGGAATTGAAAGTAATGGTGCCCCGGCCATCGGGATAAATGAGGTACGAGCCCGCCAGCGCCACTGCCTGCTGCACTCCCGCCGAAGTATTCGCATCTTCCGTTCCGCTGGCAATGGTTCCATTTCCATTGGCGTCGGGCGGGTTAGCATGGAAGCTGCCGGCGTAATACGCGGCTCCGCTTGAATCCACGGCAGCGATGCTGAATGCATAATCGCCGTTCAACGCCATCGCCGACGCCGGAGGAGCCACGACGTTCAACGCAGTCGAGTTGCTGAAAGAATTATTGTAGGCAGCTGTGATCGTAGTTTGTCCCGCCGCCAAGCCGGTGGCAAGACCACCGCTACTGATACTTGCAACAGTGGACGGCGTGGCCGTCCACAGAGTTTTGGAGTCACTGGTGACATCGAAATGGCTGTTGTCACTGTAATTCGCAGTAGCGGCGAACTGTTGAGTCTTGGCAGTCTCCACGGCAGGGCCAATCGGATTCACCGTCACGGAAACCAGCGTAGCGGAATTTACCGTAAGCGGCGCCGAGCCGCTGACCGAGCCCAATGTCGCCGTGATCGTTACCTGCCCCGTCGCAGCTGCCGTCCCCTTCCCCGTGCTATCGATGGTGACCAGTCCGGCGGGCGTAGAACTCCAAGTCACGGTGGAACTGATGTTCTTTTGGCCGCCGTTACTGTATGTCCCGGTTGCTACAAACTGCTCTGTCGCTCCGACGGGTAGGCCGGCACCGGATGGGGTCACGGCAATCTGATCAAGCTTCGGGCCTCCACCGGAACTGCTGCTACCACCAAAGTTGACGGAGCAGCCCGCCAGTCCAGCTATCAGCAGCGTGATCAGAGAAATTCCGATAAGTTGGAGCGTCACAGTCTTTCTTCTCATAACTTTTGGCTCTGCAAAGTTGTGGGCCTTTTGCCTCAGGGGAGCGCCACACTGGTTAGTAAGATAGTGAGGGCAATTTGTGTTCCAACTTCATACCTGGCAAAGCTCTTATGTGCTCTCCTATGCCGCTGACAAATAAGGTGTTTCGGAGCAGAATTTGAGATAACGCCGCGGACGCCGCGTTCTGAGAGAAGGAAAGAGTGCTATCAAAAGGGCAAAAGATTTCCCATCCCAATTCTCTTTGAACGATTTTTCGGGGTGCCCAGGAATGCGGAAAATACCGGCCTCGAAAGTGTCGTGCGTAGACTTGGACGCTGGATCAGAGCCAGATTCCAGCAGCAGTGAGGTCGGACATCGGAAGCGGTCGGTGGATAAGTCCCAGTGTGCCCGAAGTCCTACATTGAGGCCGCTTTTTCGCCCTTACCGTTTAGCTTGCTGCTGACAAAACGCTCAATGTCCGCGATGGTCTGAAAATTATCCAGAATAATTTCGTCGTCGCCGATATGCACGCCGACGTTCTCTTCCAAAAACGAAACCAGCCGAAAGATGCCTAGTGAATCAACAATCCCGCTGTCTGTCAGGGACATATCGTCAGGCACTTCGGTGACACCCTTCATCTGGGCGTTTTCGACCACAAATCTTCTAATCTCAGCTTTAAGATCCAGTCCAGTGCTCATTGGCTCCTCGTATTCGGCTTTCGCCGGGAAATCACAACACGTCTAATCCTGCTCGCGTCTCAGCGACCAGGCCATTTCAATCCGCGGCCTGGGACTTAGTCTGTGCCAGCCGCACACGGTCTATTTTGCCCGTCGAAGTCTTGGGCAGGCCTTCACACAACTCAATTAACTCCGGAATCATATATCTGGGAACCCGGGTTGCACAGTGGCGCTGCAGTTCGACTGCCGTTAGGGATCCGGGATCGTGCGGTGCGACAAAAGCCTTAATGCGATTTCCAATCTCTTCGTCCGGGATTGCGACTGCTGCGGCCTCACAGACACCGGCATGGCTAAGCAACGCGGCTTCGATTTCACCCAGCTCGATTCGATAGCCGCGACTCTTGATCTGACTATCACGCCGGCCAAGAAAATAGTAGTCACCGTTTTCGTCGGGTGAAACCAAGTCGCCGGTTCGGTAAAGTTTTTCCTCAAAGTTGGGCTGAAAGCGATTCGACACGCACATTCTGGCGGTCTTTTCAGGATCGCCCCAGTAGCCTGGCGTTACCGCTGGTCCACGAACGTAAAGCTCTCCTACTTCGCCTATTCCTGCGATTCGATCGTGCTCATCAACCGCAAAAACCTCGGTGTTTGCGCATGCTCTTCCAATGGGCAATCGATCCATGGCGCGCAGCAGCGACCGATCTACCCGATAGTATGTGCACACGTTGGTTTCGGTGGGTCCGTACAGATTGTAGAATTCCACGACCGGCAGAAGTTCAACCAACTGCTTCAGATACTTCTGGGGAAAAACTTCACCCGCGAACAGAATCAGGCGCAAATTGCGGAACCTGTCGCCATTCACGTTGCCGTGCAGAACCAAGTGAACCAAAGCCGAAGGCACCGAATACCACACTGTAATGTGCTTCTCCTCGATCCAGTTCGCAAGACTGGCGGGAAAAACAGCTAGTTCGTCCGGCACCATATACAGTGTCGCGGCGGCCTTGATCGAGTTGTACACATCGAAAACCGATAGATCAAAATGCAATGGCGCATGGTTGGAAACACGATCAGACGCCCCAATTTCGAACATTTCGGCACACCACTCTACGAACGTCAGCGCGTTCTGGTGCGACAGCATTACACCTTTGGGCCTTCCCGTCGAACCTGAGGTGTAAAGAATGTATGCCAGATCCGTCGTGGTGGCTTGGAGCTCAGGAGAATTTTCGGCAGGGAAATTGGCGAGAGCACTCCAGGCAAAGGTATTCGGACGAACTGAGCCGTTGGACAATTCGTGGGTCAACAGCGTGAATTCCACAGAAGGCGTGGACGAATGTTCAAGCAGTCGGAGCCGATCTGCACTTGTGATCAGCCCTTTAATCCCGCAGTTATTGATGATGTAAGTGATGCGCTCGGCCGGTTGGTTTGGATCCAGAGGTACATAGACTGCCCCTGCCTTTAAGGCGCCAAACATGGCAATCACGGACTCCACCGCCTTGGGGAAAAATAGTCCAACGCGATCGCCCTTTCTAATGCCGCGCTGCCGCAAGAAATGAGCCAGTTGATTGGAGCGTTCATCGAGCTCGCGATAGCTCAGAGTGCGTCCCCGAGCCCAGACCGCGGTGCGGCCGCCGTGCCGCCCGGCGCTCTCGGTCAGCAGTTGCTGAAGAATGTAG
>DATHJP010000388.1:0-6703 GCA_035489695.1 Terriglobales bacterium | reverse complement strand
TGATGTCCAATCATGGCGTGGTCACGTATGCTGACACCCTGCACCACGCATACATGAAAATGGAAACCGTCGAGCATTTCTCGCAGATCGCTCTGGTCACCCATTTGCTGGGCCGGCAGCAGCCGTTGGGGCACGAGGAGCTGGAAAAGCTGATGCTGGCGCGCAGTAAATATCAGGGATCGAAATCTGCTGCCCCTCTGCCCTTGGCCGTGGGTTGCGCTGAGTCAGGCAATCATCGCGAGGCTGTGCGATGCGATAGTGAAAACTCTTCTCCCGAGAGTACGCCAAAATCACGACGCGCAGTTGCCCGCCATCGTTAGTCCTCACTCACCTCCAATGCGGAAACGCATTCCTGCCCGGAAGTTGGCGCCGAGGGCGGGATACCCGACAACTTCGTTGTAGTGCTGGTTCAGGATGTTCTCCACATTCACATAGGCGGTGATCCGCCCATTTAGCGCGTACCATCCTCCGAGATCGGCGCGAACGTATCCGGCGGCGTGATCGATTCCGAATCCCAGGAAATCGGAATCTGGCCGGCTTCCGACAAAACTTCCGCCCAGATTTCCGCCCCAGCGACCTCGGAGATAAGTGAGCAACAGAGTTCCCGAATGTTTGGGACGCCGGAGCAGGGGGCGACCCGGTTGGTGAAGGTCGTCGAAGGCGAAAGGCTGCTCGAGAATCTGGGTGGAAGTGTAGCTGTAACCCGCGTCGAAGGACAATCGTGACCAGGGACGTCCATGGAACTCGACTTCCGCGCCGTGCGCCATGGATTTGTTGATGTTCTCGTATTGACCGGTGAAGGTGTTGGGATCGAGGATGGCGAAATCAATCTGATTGCGGAACTGATTGTTGTAGTACGTGGCGGTGAAGGCGTACTTGCCGCCAAAAAGATCCTGTTGAACGCCGGCCTCGAAGGCGCGATTCTCTTCGGCTTTCAGATTAGGGTTGGGAATAATAAAAGGCCCGCTGGCAAATGATTCCTCCAGCCGCGCCTCTTTGATCCCCGTGGCGTAAGAGAATCGTAGGCGTGTCGCGGAAAACTTTTGTCCACCCTTGCGAGCCTTTAAAACCAGGGCTACCCGCGGCACCCCTTTATTTCCGAAGGTGGCGTTGTGTACGAAGCGGGCGCCAGCCACCACGGTTAGTCTCTCCAGGTTGAGCATCTCTTGCGCGTAGACGGCATGGTTCAAGCGCAGGCCGTGGGTGAGCGGCGGGAAAGTGAGGTCGCCCACAAATCCATTTTCGTCTTCGAACTCGTATCCCACAGTGGCGCGGGCCCAGCTTCGCTCGAGGTAGTCGCCCTGGTATTCGAATCCCGCGCGATTGATGTTGGTGAAAGAATGGAAGGGAAGATCGAACACACGGCCGGGGTCGTCCACGGTGTCTACGTTAGTGCGCTGGTGGTGGTATTCGAAACCGGTGAAGCGATGCTGCCAGCGCGATGGGCCGGCAACTGTGAGCTGCGCGCTGGTCAGGAGATTGTTTTGCCGCTGCCACTGATCTGAATCGGGCGGCATCAAGGGTTGTCCATTGAATTTCCACTCGCCCGGGACCTGGGTAAACGCATTGGAATGGCGCGCCCGCAGTCGGAGAGAGACGCGATCATTGAACGCCACGCCGAGATTGCCACCCTGCAATGAATTGGAATAGCGATCATTTATTCCGTCGCCGCTGGTGTTGAACTGATCGCCGAACAGGTTGTAATCGAAACGTCCACGCGCGCCGGCCAGAGAGAGGTAGCCGTTCGCGGTTCCGAATGTTCCGCCGTCGGCTCCGAAGCGGAGTTCCGGGACGGGAGTGCTGCCAGTCCGAGTCCAGACCTGGACGACGCTGGTCATGGCATCCGAGCCGTATAGCGTGCTTTGCGCGCCTCGCACAAATTCCAGGCGATCGGCTTCGGTGAGAGGCACGACTCCGAAGTCAAATGTGCCGCCGGGATCGTTGATGGTGACGTCGTCCACGATCACTTTGTTGTAGCGGGAGTCGCCGCCACGCACAAACAGAGAGGCAATTCCGCCTCGCCGCCCATTGGTGTTGACGATTGCTCCTGGCAGAAAACGTAGCGCATCGCTGGCAGCGACTGGGTTCATGACTTGTAGTTGTGCACTGTTGAGACTTTCGACATCCGCACCTGTGACCGCGCTGGGAACCGGAGTACGCGTGGCGGTTACGACTACTGTTTCCGAAGCCGCGGCTAGCCGCAGGGTGACCGTGATTCCTTTGTCCCAAGACGGAATGTTTGTGTCTTGTACGGCAAACCCAGGCGCCAAAATCCGAACGCGATAGGAACCGCTATGGGTGGGATGAAATACGGCAACGCCTTCGGCGGAGGTGGTTGCTACTTGTGCAGGAATGGATTCTGCCGGGTCAGTCAACGTCAGTTGTGCTCCGGCGACGGCGGCGGCTTGCGGGTCCACAACTTTGATTTTGAGTTCAGCGGCGGACGCCACCGCCAGCAAGAAGATGAAGCAAGAGAAAACGCGAGAGAACCGCATGCACTCCTCCTTTTCACGCGAAAGGGGTTTAGTGTGGACGGTTCGCGCCGGTCTCCTGGCTTGGCGAGTTAGGATATTGAAAACAATCTCAATATCCGGCTATCGCAACCGGCCTTCCCGGGATTTCTAACCGGTGACCGGCGGCAATTTCCTCGCTTACAGTTGCGCGGCAGCGCGGGATTTTCACCCGCTTCCCAGTCCTCATCACGGTGATGAGGACGCGCGAACCTAAGGAAGTTGCAAAAGAACTAGAACAACGCTGGAAAATTTAATCGCTGGGCTGGCGGATGTCAAGGGAGTCGGCGAAATGCTCATATCATCGCGGTCGCGTCTCACGTGAGTGTTCCAGATGAAGCAATAGATCCGGGAAACCCATTGCCATCACGACACACCTGGCAGTCCGCTCAATCGTCCGCTCTGACAAGCGGCGTAGCTTTTGCCTGGGTTCTTGTAAGCTGGTTTTCAGAACAGTCGTAATGTTTTCCGCTTGGATGGTGGAGTTTTCCGCCAAACCTGTTTCGCCGGGCGACAGGGAAATATGGGTTGGGAGTCGCGGAGGCGTGGTGGAGAGCGGGACGACTAAAACAGTCGTGGCACGCTCATGGTTATTGCGAGCGTCAAGCGAAACCACTACAACCGGCCGCCCTCCCTTGTCGGGTGGATCACTGGGCAGTTTTACGTACCAAATTTCACCCCGCTGCGGCGGCTTGGATGGCTGCTCGACCATGCCTTATCCGAGTTGTTTTTCCGAAAACGCGCCCCAGTTCTTTTCTTCCGCCAATTCTTCATCGGACAGTGAGTCGTAGTAGGCGGTGACTTGTTGAGCCAAGCGCACCGTCGTCCACTCGCGGACTATCTCTTCAAAGGCAGCAGTCAGCGAGCCCGCTTTTGTTTCATTCTTGTAGCGCTCAAGAATATCGACCACGTCCTTCGACAGCGAAAACGTGCGCGGCTGCTTTTTGGTTACGGACCCAGTCGCCATTTCATCATATCCTTTGTCTTATGAATTATAACACTATGCGTATTATGTTGGAAATGACATCCTAACTGTCTGATTCTACGCGATTTTTACGTTGGCCTCGGCGAACTCTCGCGCGCGATCAAGCGCTGCCTGAAGGTCTGCGTGGAGGCGTTCTCTCTGCGCATCGTCCGCATGTGAGGGAACGACGATCTGTCGGCTTATCCGCAGTAGCGCTCGGGAAAACGGCTTGGGGATCATGACTTTGTCCCAGGTGTTCAGCGTCCAGGCGTTTTCGAGGGCGATATGAAACCCCACCATGGGCGCTCCGGTAGCGCGCGCCAGCAGCACTGGACCCGGCTTGGCCACGTATCGCGGACCGCGTGGGCCGTCAATGGTGAAGGCCACGGTGGAGTTCTGCCCGATTTCCTTGCGCATCCCCAGCAAAGCACGGACTGCGCCCCGGCTGCTCGAACCGCGTACCTTCACAAAACCAAATTTGCGAATAATCCGGCCGGTCCATTCGCCATCGAAACTGTCGCTGCTCATGACCCGAATCTCTAGATTGCGCCAGACGTAAATCGCGGGAAAGATACAGCTATGCCAGAACGCAAGAATCATGGGGCGCGTTTCAAGACTGGGCGGAGCGCCTTCTTCGAATGAAACTGCAACTCGCAAGGTGGGGCCGATCAGGCGGATGACGAGGAATCCTGTCCATGTGATTAGGTGGAGTGCGATGCGCTGCCAGAGTGTGAACGGACGATCTGATGCGGTTGGTTGAGGCGTGCCTGCGCTCACTGTGGGTATTGTAACGTCGGTCCAAGCATACCCACGCTTCAAAACGCGATCGTGTCTTTTCACAGTATGCCCAGATTGGTAGTCGAAGCAGTTCCGCGATCTCAGTTCTCGGTTCTCAGTTTAAGGGCTCGATCTAGAGGGTGTGCAGGTAGGCTAGTAGGTCGTCGATCTGCTGTTGATTCAGCACCTGGCTATAGCCAGGCATCTTGCCACGGCCGGTACGAACAATTTCGCCGACACGTTCATCGTTAGCCGGCAGACCGCTCAACGACAAGTACCGGTTTTTGAAAACGCCTCGCATGCTTGGACCTTGTCGGCCGCGGGAAGAGTAGGGCGCGTGACAGCGATCACAATATTGGTCGTAGATGCGCCGTCCGGCGGCTTGTTGGGAATTGAGACCGAGTTGGGCGTCAGTCTGGCGGAGTCGCACGTCGCAGCTCACAAGCAGGAGTATTGACAGGAACGGGAGCAGTTTCAGATTGTTGATTTTAGATTTCAGATTGCACATTCCACTTTCTGTCCTCGAACATCTGCTCGCGTCTCGACGTACAATAAATATAGAGCAAAGCCATGGTGGCTGCGGGCAGGCGAATCCAAGTAAAGCGAGTTTACGAGAAGCCGGGGCGTACTGACGGTACGCGCGTGCTGGTTGATCGACTATGGCCACGCGGACTCAGCAAGGACGGCGCGGCAGTGGACGCATGGTTACGGGATCTGGCACCGTCGGATGGTTTAGGCAGTGGTTCCATGCTCGTCCGGAGGCGTGGGCCGGCTTCTGCAAGCGCTACATCAAAGAACTTTCGCGACCAGAAGCGGAAATGGCGCTCGGCGAACTTTATCGTCTAGCAGGCCGACGAAAAAGATTGACTCTTTTATTCGCATCCAGAAATGTGCGGCACAATAATGCGGTCGCTTTGAAAGACTTGCTGGAAGGGATGCGCAAACCGCCGACCGGCAGCGGTCCGGGGGCAGTGCGGACGATGAGGGATCGGAACGTACGGAGGATGCCGGGTTAGCGGTCAGCAATCAACATTCAGTCAGCACGCAGCATTTGGCACTTGGCATTTGGCCCCGCGGCTCACGTGGGGCGTCAAATCACGTTCTACGCTCCCGCCCAATCTTCTTTTTCTTTTCCGCTTACTTTTTTCGGGATGGGCCATCTTCTACGATGGCTTCGATTATGGCGTCTATGGTGTCGGTCACGCGTTTGTTGGGCAGGTTGAAATTATTGGAGAGGATGGAAAACGCTATGCGGTCACCGTGTTCCGTGGTGGCGTATCCGGAAAGCGATTTCACGCCTCCCAGGGAACCAGTCTTGGCATAAATGTGGCCTTGCTCGGCGGCGTTCTTGAATCGATCGGAAAGAGAGCCGTCTACGCCGCCGACCGGCAACGTATCGCGAAAACTTGCGCCCCAAGGCTGGGAATCAGCGTAACGAAGAAGTTGGACGACGGCATGAGGAGTTGCCAGGTTCTGGCGGGAGAGTCCGGAGCCGTCGTAGAAAGTGTACTGATCCGCAGGGACGCCAGCCTGATTCAGAAAACCACGCAGAACCTCGAGGCCGCCTTCGACCGTGCCGGCGGTGCCCTTCTCCCGTCCCAGCAGGCGGAGAAGGATTTCGGCATGCAGATTCTGGCTGACTTTATTGATTACCCGCACGTCCTCGATGAGCGGCTTCGACTGGTAGCTGGCCAGGACCAGTGGCTGATTCTGCAAGCCGCGGGAAGGTTCGTCGCCGCCACGCGAGATTGAAGGCGCTGTCGCTGTAACTGTGAAAGTAGAAATGCTGGCCAGCTCGGTGTGACGTGTGTGCTGTTTGCCATAGATGACGATGCCGCGCTTTTCCAGTAGTTGTCGGAACAAAGCGGCGGCGAATTCAGCAGGATCTTCCAGGGCCAGGGCTTCGTTGGCGCCAGCGTCGTCGAGCGGCGTATTTCCCCACAGTGTGAGTACGGTCGAGCCGGGCTCGCGGTTGATGAAAATCTTGCGGACGGTACCCGAGGGTGTGGTGATAATCCGATTATCAATCCGATAGTAATCGGCAAAGGGCGCAATGCTGACGAAGGCGCGTTCGCCGACGCGATCAGCCGGGAGGATGTTGACGAAAATTACGTTGTCATTGATGGTGAGCGCGGAAACCGGTGCGCCGTCGGCCCAGACGAGATCGTCCTGACTCCAACCCTCGCCGTAGCGCTCGAAGGCGAAATAGGAATCATCGGCGATCAGGTCGCCATCGACGTACTTCACTCCTTTTTGCGCCAGTTCGTCCGCTAATTGCTCCAGCACCGCGATCGGATGATCGTTGCGTTCAGTACGCAGCAGGTAAGGCAATTCACGGCCGGAGAGGTTGGGATCGCCGCGTCCTACCAGCACCAGATCGCCGATGAGGCGTCCATGTTTGTCCAGGGTGCCATTGGTTTCGACGGTGGTGCGGAAATTGTAGTCCGGCCCA
>DATHJP010000387.1:0-5119 GCA_035489695.1 Terriglobales bacterium | reverse complement strand
CGGACGCTGTCTTCTATATCCAGAAAGGCAAAGTCAGGCTCACCGTCGTATCCAAGACCGGCAAAGAAGCGACGATCGGCATAGTGACTGAGGGAAACTTTTTTGGTGAGGGTTCGCTGGCCGGTCAGGTCCTGCGTATGGGCTCGGCGGCTGCAATGACGGATTGCGAGCTTCTGCGGGTCGACAAGAAGGCGATGATGGATGCACTTCACCGCGAACGCGCTTTTTCCGACATGTTCGTGGCCTATTTGCTGGCGCGTAATATCCGTTACGAAGAGGACCTGGTTGATCAACTGTTCAACTCCAGTGAGAAGAGACTGGCCCGCGTGCTTCTATTGCTGGCTCATTTTGGCAAGGAGGGCATTCCGGAAACCGTCGTTCCTAAGATCAGTCAGGAAACCTCAGCCGAGATGGTGGGTACCACTCGTTCCCGAGTAAGCTTCTTCATGAACCGGTTCAGGAAATTGGGTTTCATTCACTACAATGGTGGTTTGCAAGTCCACAGCTCGCTGCTCAACGTAGTTTTGCATGATTGAGCGTGCCTCCACGAAAGCGGTCGTTGGATGACCGGCAGTTATCGCGCCCATCGGCCCCCATTCAATCTGAGGCAGATGACGGGCACGTGCGGGCTCGGTTGCTTTGTTCTGTCTGTGTCCGCACGATATACAAGTCGCTCCTACTTGCCTGATCTCAGTCTCCTTCGATATTTCATTCTCGCGCACGGCGATGAAGCCTGAAACGACTGGCCCTCTACATTTGTCACAAGAATAAGTGGAGAGGTGTAGATATTGTCTTTTCATTTATGTCCTCGCGCCAAAGCAATCCGCTACATAAATCCTAGACTTTAATGATCGGAACATCTGGTCGGTATTGCTCAACTTGCAGCTACGAGCTTACTTAAAGCTTGACGCGCAGAGTACAAAGCACCAGTTTTCTCTAAAGATTGTGAGCAATTTTGACCAGAATGAGAGGAAGCTTGCCTGTATAAGATGAGCGACAATGGGTTCGAACAGCACTCTTTTGTGCATACACCGAGATCCGTCTCAACTGAGTTTGTTGCAAGAACACGGATACGAGCTGGTAACCGCGACCAATGGTTCCGACGGTCTGCGGCTTTTCATGTTGCAGGCTGTGGACGCAATTGTGCTCGACTACCAATTGGGCCTCCTGGATGGGGGTGTCGTGGCGGCTGAGATCAAGAAGATCAAACCAGAAGTCCCCATTGTCATGCTGGCTGAGGACGTGGAACTGCCGCATGATGCATTGAAATCTGTGGATGCAATCGTGTCTAAGTCCGACGGTCCTCATTTGCTGTTGGCCAGTGTTCGTTCCGTGCTGGATGTGAAGGTGGCGCAGCGTCGTGAAGGAAATCTAACGTCTCGGACGTCGATACCTCCGCAGCCTCCTCACACGTTATGGGATGGGACAGAACGCCGGCAGGCTAACCTTGCCCAGTTGGCAACGAACGAGAACGCTGCGCCCTTTTCTGCCAAAGTTTGGCGAAGCATTCGGAAGGGAACTATCCAGTTCTGACCACGCGCCCAATGACACTTTAAGCCGGTTTGAGCGACTTGCCGCACTCCAGGCAACACGCCTTGCGACGGGATGTTATTAACCCGCAGAATGGGCACATCCTTTGTGATCCGAAATCCCTGCCATTCATGCCAAAGAGCTTTCTCAAGGAGTCAGTAATGAAGCCGAGCAGCGTGTGAACCCGCACCAGAAACCGATTCACAATTGAGTCCATGGCTGATTTCGCTTTTCCTAATCGGCCGCCGAACGCGGCGCGCTTAAGGATCGTACCAGACGCGAGGAGCAATACTGCACAGGCCCACGATGACACATCCATACTCGATGATTCTGTGCACAATTGCTCGCATTTCACCACGAACTATCAGTCCCGAATTGGTAACAATCGGACGATCCGCCTTTGAGGCCAAATACAGGTGAGCAATTCAGACCAGCTATTCTCTCCAGCCTGAGCGATCATGATGTAGAGACGAGCACCTCTTCTCGCTCTTTCAGGTTTTCTGAGCTAAGTCAGCCCATCTGAAGTTCTCTCCTCTTAGTTCCGCCGCTAGTAAAAGGAATAATTTCATGAAAAAGATAATGTCGGTGCTGTTGATGAGCTTCATAGGCCTGATGGGAACATTCGCATGGGCAGGCTCCGCTCGCGAAGATACGGTTGACCGGCTGCAAAAGTCGGTGGATGTTCTGCACGCGATCATGGCAACGCCAGACAAAGGTATTCCGGAAGAAGTGCTGAGCAACGCAAAGTGCATCCTGGTAGTGCCCGATTTGATTAAAGGCGGATTCATTTTTGGCGGCAAGCATGGACGTGGCGTGGCCACATGCCGCACATCCAGTGGTTGGAGTGCGCCTGCTTTCGTTTCGGTAGGTGGAGGAAGTTGGGGATTGCAGATCGGAGTCGAAGGCGTGGACCTGGTTATGTTGGTCATGAACGACCAGGGCTTCCAGCATTTGCTCTCCAGTAAATTTCAATTGAGCGGCGAAGGATCAGCGGCTGCAGGTCCGGTTGGCCGTCATGCTTCCGCGGGAACCGACTGGAAGATGAACACTCAAATGCTGACGTACTCTCGCTCCAAAGGGCTGTTCGCCGGCATAACACTCGAAGGTGCGGTGGTGCAGCAAGATGACGATTCCACCAAAGCTATTTACGGCAAGAACGTGAAGTTTCGCAACATCCTTTCGGGCAGAGTATCGACCCCGCAAAGTGCGGAAGCATTCATGAAAGCCGTGTCAGATGCAGGCCACCAGGCACGAATTGCTGAAGTGAAAGACGAAAAGAACTAGTTGCATGGGAGGTATGTGAGACCGGTTTATCTTTGCCCAGATCCAAAAACCGGTCTCGCTTTACCTGTAAGGCTTGCTTAAGAAACTGATCAGCCCGCATGCTTCTCCCGGAAGGTCTGGAGACATCTGCGGGCGGTTTCGAGTTCGGAAAATCTGCTGCCTTCCTGTTCTACGAGGTAGTACTCAATTCCACCGGTGCCTTCCGCGGCTGCAAAGATGTTTTTCCAATCCGCCGCTCCTTCGCCGAATAAAACCGTGTATCCCTTGCCGGCGTCGCGCGACCAGTCTTTACAATGAATGGATCGAATTCTTCCCGGGTTCGCCTGAATCCATGCCACCGGATCCGAGCCCGCCTCCAGACACGTGCCCACATCCAGTTGCAGCATGATGGATGGCTTCGTGTTTTTCGCCAATATTTCGATGGGACGCTGGTCCCCGATGGGTGTGAACTCGAGTTGATGATTGTGATAGCCGGCCTTTAATCCTGCTGGTCCCAGCCTCTCGGCGGCATGGTTCAGCATATCTGCCACCGACCGCCATTCCGTCAAACTGGTTTTCTGCCCGGCAGAGGCGAGGACCACATACTTGCTTCCCAAGATCAGATTCATATCGCGAGTTCGATCAATGTTTTGGGAGTTTAAATAGCTTTCGTCGTTATGCGTCGAAAAGCAACGGATACCAAGCTCGTCTAAGAGTTTCCTGGTCTGCTTGATTTGACTTTCTGTCCAGTCGAAATACGGCGCGTAAAATTCCACGCCTTCATATCCCATCTGAGCGACAGCTCGAAGAGTGGCTTCGGGATCTTTCTTCAATGTCTCGCGGACGGAATACAGCTCGAGGCCAACTGGGACGGATGTTGACGCCCGAGCAGACAAAGCCCACGGAAGCATCGCTGACCAAGCCAGGAAGGAGCGCCGTGAAAGCGGTGTAGAAGACATGGGGAGAATCCTACTCCATTGCTTTCTGCCTTGCGCCGCCTTTTCAACCATCGCTTGGGACTCCTACGCAATATTGTCGTTGCGAAGTTCTTGATTTTCGGTGCCGAGGGTAGAATGCAGCGGTGAACTTGCGTCGGGATGTGTTGCGGTTCGTGGTTTGTGCGTTGGTCTTGATCGCGGTGGTCGCCGCCTATCGGCATGTAACCGCGATCAATCCGACAACTGTAGCTTTTGCTTTCCTGGTGGCAATTTTAATCGTTTCGGCGGCGTGGGGGCTGAGATATGCCGTGTTCCTGGCTGTATTTGCCACTTTGGCTCTCAACTATTACTTCCTCCCGCCGGTTGGCACTTTCAGGATCGCTGAGACACAAAACTGGGTTGCATTGCTTGCATTTCTAGTGACCGCGGCAGTCGCCAGTGAACTATCGGAACGAGCCCGCAGTGAAGCCTTCCACGCTACACAACGGCGCAGAGAAATTGAGCGACTCTACGCCTTCAGCCAACGTCTGTTGACAACGGAAAACGTACCAGAGTTACTGAATTCGATCCCGCGCTACGTCGTAGAGAGCTTTGGGATTACTGCCGCGGCTTTATTTGTGGTCGGACGAGAGGATGTTTATTGTTCGAGCCCCGGTACACGGGAGTTGGATGGCACACAGTTGCGAGCCATCGCCGCACGCGGCGAGCCAACCATGGATCGGGAACATGAGCTTTTCTTCACTCCTCTTCGACTGGGAGTTCGGTCCGTGGGAGCAATTGGACTTTCTGGCGGATCACTCTCCCGCGAGACGCTGGAAGCGCTCGGGTCACTGATTGCAATTGCGATCGAGCGCACTGCGGCAGTTGAAAAGCTGGGCAAAGCGGAGGCGGCGCGCGAAGGCGAAAAGCTGCGTTCCGCTATTCTCGACTCGGTCACACACGAATTCCGTACGCCTCTGACTGCGATCAAGGCATCCGCCACAAGCCTGTTATCAGATACCAATCTCGACTCTGCGCAGCAGCACGAGTTAATTACGGTAATTAATGAAGAGACTGACCGCCTTGATCACCTTGTTGGTGAGGCGGCTGAGATGGCGCAACTGGATGCCAACCAGGTTGAATTACAGCGCGAGCCTCACCATATCCGTGAGGCGATTGATAGAGCACTTGAAGAAGCCGGACAATCTGTTGCAAACCACGCGATGGAGATCGATATTCAGGACGGCCTGCCTTTGGTGTCAATCGATCTAGAGCGAATCAAGGACGTTCTTCTTCAATTGTTGGAAAATGCCGGCAAATACTCGCCGCCCGGATCTCCGATTCACATCACCGCTGAGGCAGACGGCCGCACGCTTACGGTTAGCGTTGCCGACCGCGGTCCGGGGATT
>DATHJP010000386.1:0-8999 GCA_035489695.1 Terriglobales bacterium | reverse complement strand
AAAATCTCTGTCAGGCGCGATGAAAACCATATACACAAGAGATCCGTCGCGACGTTTCATTGTCACCACCCAATCCCGTTCTCGTACGGCGCGACCGCTCTGATCCTGTAATGGCGATGTTCCAATTAAGTCCACTGATTTTCCTGAGACCCCGCCTACCCGAATGTTCTCGTCATTACCGATCTGGCGCAGATCGGGATTCGACTGACGCAGGGATGACAGTAGATCGTGGGTAGCTTGATCGACCGTGGCATTCTGATCTTCCGGCTGATAATCGTTAATCATGACCCCGTAGGCCACTGCGTTCTGTGAAACTCCGCTTTGGGGAGCGATGGTTACCGCTGAGTTCTGATCGCCGAAGACTTGCCAATTGTCGGGATACGAGATGGAGTACGTGCTGTGGTTAAAGCTGCGCATGTTGCCACTGGGAGAGATGTCGCTACCGCTGACTCCGCTCGAGCTCGATTCTGCTTTCGCGCCCGGTTGTTGTTGAGCGGCAATCTGCTGCGCAGTCAGAGGCTTCATGCCGGATACGCGCTGCTTGATACTGCGAAACTCGGCACTGTCACCGCGAAACTGCTTGGGTGGCAGCGTAGAGACTTCTTGCGAAACCAGTTGCGCGCGATTACCCGGATTGGGATGATCGCTGAGGAACTGCGGACCACGCGAACCGCCCTGCTGCTCCAATTTTTGAAAAAATTGCGACATGGCATGAGGATCGAAGCCGGTGTCATACATGATGTCGGTGCCCAGGAGATCGGCTTCGGTCTCCGCCTGACGCGAATTCTTCAGGAAATAAGAGCCCACGCCGAAGGAGATTCCGAGTTGCGCCGCCTGTGACAGGGCGCCGCGGCCCATGATTCCACCCAGAAGGGCCAGCGGTAGTTGAGCCGCCATCTGCTTGCTGGCGGACCGGGTCCCGTGACGCTGTACCACGTGAGAGATTTCGTGCGCCATGACTCCGGCTAGTTGACCTTCCGTGTCGGCGGCCTGGATGGTTCCGACGTTGATGTATACGGGTCCGCCCGGGAGAGCGAAGGCATTGATTTCTTTTTGATTTACAACATGAAAGGTATACGGCCACTTTTCTCCCGGAGCGTGGGAAGAAAGTTCCTTTCCCAGACGCTGCACATAGCGGGTGACGGGGTCAGAGTCCGGCAGTACCGGAAGTTGCTTGGTAGCCTGTTGCGCGGCCTGCTGCCCGGCTTGAACTTCCTCCTGCGCGGAAAACATATCGAAGCCGTGAGACGGCTGGACGCGGGCTTCGAACAGTTGTGGCGAAGCCAGACTTAACGCCAGCAAAATCCCAAAATAGCGCATTCTTTTCATAGCTCTCATAGATTCTCCCAATGCCGTCGACTGCTGCTCTTTGGGCACGCCACCGAGGTCGGTGCCCACAGACAGATTCAATCATCGGTAATCAGGGCCTGGACTTCAGTTAATTAGATGCAATTACCGGTTTGAGCTCTGCCCGTAGCTTCAGGTCCTGGAAGGCGAAAAAGGATGGGGGGGAAAGCGCCGGTTTCCCGGCGCCACATAAAACCAAGTGTGCGTGAGAGTTATTTGTCCAGGGTCCCGGTTGCACCAAACTCGCGACGATTGGCAGCGGTGCGAGCGGCGCGGGCCATGGGAGGCGCTCCCGCGGCAGCTCCATAACGTTCCAGAAGCATGGGAACCATTGCGTTCTCGGCTTCTTTCACGAATGTGAGACGGCCTTCCGGGCTCAAATCGATGCGGATAAAATCCCCCAACCTTACCTGCGATGTAGCTACCAGGTTTGCCAGTTGGAAGACCACATGGCGCTCAATCGCGCGTTTCAAGTGCCGCGCGCCATATTTCGGATCCGTGCCCTCGTGCAACAGGAAAGTTTTCACTTTCGCGGTGCAGCTAAACACGAATTGATTGGCGGCAGTCGCCATCAGGATGCGCTGTTGCACCATGCCCAGCTCGATTTCCAGAATCTGTTCGAGGTGTTCGGGACGCAGGGTCTTGAACACCACCGCCTTGTCGATGCGGTTCATGAATTCAGGAGTGAATTTCCGTCGTGCCGCTTCGATTGCGGTGCGATCAATTTTCTCATCCAGGCTGGCGTCCACTTCCGTGGGTTTATGCGCGAAACCGAGTCCGCCATCGACCAGGTTGCTCATCTCACAGGCGCCCAGGTTCGAGGTCATGATGATGATGCACTGCGACAGATCGACGCGGCGATTATCGCCTAAGGTCAATGTAGCTTTATCCAGGATGCCGAGCAGCAGTTGCCAAAGCGCGTCGGAGGCCTTCTCAATTTCGTCGAACAGGAGGATCGACAACTTCAGTTTTTCGGTGTGCCACTGGTTGAGCGCCTCCTGGGTAAGCAGGGGATGAGTCTCGCGGTGCCCGAGATATCCCGGAGGCGAGCCAATCAACTTGGCGATTTCGTGCGAGTGCTGAAACTCGGCACAATCAATTTTGATACAGGCGCGTGGATCGCCGAACAACGACTCGGCCATCGCTTCCACTACGCGCGTTTTCCCCGACCCGGTGGGTCCCAGGAACAGCAGATTGCCCACTGGACGTCCGGGCGGATTAAGGCCGGCCAGGAACATCTGATAGATTTCAGCGACTTTTTCGACGGCCTGGTCCTGGCCGACGATCTTGCGGCGCAAAGCACTCTCAAAGTCTCGGGCATCGTTGCTACGACGGGTGGGGTCAAGCACCGTGCTCAGGATGGTTTTCATAGGGTCTGGCCCTTCTTTCCCTTTCTTGGGCCTTCATTGCTTCCTGGGAGAGCGCGTTCAACTTGTTCCCGGGGGCTGACAAATTTTGTCATTTCCTGTTGCCAGCCATCGTGCCTTAGTGCAAGTGACTCGCCATCCTCGTGCGAACTGCCCATTACTTCTTTCCTGCAAGGCTTAGATGCCGATAGCGTGAAAGAAGAGACACTTACATTCGGAGGTGAAATCGTGTAAACGGAAATTGTTTGCGCATCCGGGAACATTCCTAGCGCGTCCAACCAGGTAGAATTCAACCGCACGGGATTGGACGGACGTAACTGGCATCTGAGTTTGGACCCGGCTAGCATCATCGCAACATCTCGTTCATGGAGAAAAACTTGCGTCGTCCCGGCCCAATTCTATTAACGGTTTTGATCTTCTTTTTCTTTGGCTTCGCGATTTGGCGAAGCTCAGCGGAGTCATCTGCCGCTGCGCAATCTGCGCAGCTGGTGCGCACCTCCAAGACTCCCACTCCGGCGAGCCCGCAAGCTCCCGATGGTGCGGTGCTCGCTCCAGTTGTCGCGCCTCCGGGTAGTCAACTGTATATGGCGAACCGTGGAGACAGTATTACCTCAGTCGCACGCCGCTATTTGTCTCAGACTTCCTACCTGACTTCTGGCGAGTTGTCGGAGGCTATCCGCAAGTCGAATGGAGAGCCACGCAGCGTTTTCCTGAAGGCAGGTCAGCCAGTGATCATTCCTGGAATCCTGGACGCGCCGATCGTGGAAAAAGCGATTCCAGTGGCCCGCGACTTTGAAGTACGGGCGGTGTATTTGACCGGGGTAATGGCGGCAAGCGATCGCGGACTAAGGATTATCCGTCGCTGGCGAGAACTGGGCGGCAACGCGGTGGTCTTCGACATAAAGGACAGCGACGGGTCCATCAATATAGCGTTCGATCATCCTCTGGCGGGGCCTCATCGTGCGCCTATTCATGACCTACCCAAGTTCACGCGTTTTCTGCATTCTCAAGGCATGCACGCCATTGCCCGGGTCGCCATTTTCCGCGATGAGCGGTTGGTGGTCACCCATCCGGAACTGGCGGTGAAGTCGAAGCGCTCGGGCCAAGCCTGGCGCGAAAATGGCAAGCTGGTGTGGACTGATCCTTCCCAGCCCAAGGTGCAGGACTATGACATTGCCCTGGCCAAGAAGGCGGCCGAGTCAGGGGCCGATGAGATCCAGTTCGATTACGTCCGCTTCCCTGCCGAAGGTGACCAGAAAGATGCCAGCTTCGCGTTTCAAACTCAGCATCCTGCGTGGCACAGAACCGACGTGATTACCGATTTCCTGAGACGTGCCTATGCCGAGCTACATCCCACAGGTGTGTTGTTGTCGCTGGACGTGTTCGGCATAATGGCGTGGCAGCGGCCGGTGGACCTGGCGCATACCGGGCAGGACATCGTCGGGATGGCAAAGTATTGCGACGTTCTCTCACCCATGATCTACCCCTCACATTTCTTCGGGATGGATGGGATCGCACGCCCCGGGGATGCACCTGAGCATTTCATCGGCGAATCGATGGAGCGCTTTGAAAAAATCACCCAGGGCAGCGGCGTGGTAATCCGCCCCTGGCTGCAGGCTTTTCGCTGGAGGACCAAGACCTATTCTCCGAAATACATCGAAGTTCAAGTACTGACCGCGAAGAATAAGGGTGGCATTGGATTTCTCTTCTGGAATGCAAGCAATGACTACAGCAAGCCTTATGCGGCCATGCCGGAGATGCAGTTGGTCAAGGGGAAGTACTTCCGAGGGGATGAATTGCCTGGATCGACTCATGCTGAGCTAACACCTAAGCCAGCGTTGTCGACACAATAGATCTGAACGAGTGACGGATCGCAGGGTCCGGTGAAACCTCCGCTTCCTTAGTTGCCTCAGTTATAATTGCGCTAATTCATCTGCTTTGCCCTGCCGTGCAGGTTCGCGGTGGCCGCCTGTGCAAGCTGACAGGGTTGACAACGGAAACAAACTTAGCAGAAGAAATCGCATCCCTCAGTCACACCGATGAATCATTCCTCTTAAGGAGTCCGCATGGCGATTCAGAAGACGGAAAAAATCTGGCACAACGGCAAGCTCATCCCCTGGGACAATGCGCAACTGCACGTAATGTCGCACGTGGTGAATTACGGCTCCTCGGTGTTTGAGGGGGTGCGCTGCTACTCGCTTCCCAAGGGGCCAGCGATTTTCCGCGCGACCGAGCACATGCAGCGATTGCTAGACTCCGCCAAAATTTATCGCATCGACGTGGACTACACCCGGGACGAACTGGTTTCGGCAGTGGTGGACGTGGTCAAGAATAACGGTGTGTGGCCGTGCTATATCCGGCCGATCATTCTGCGTGGTTATGGCGAGGCCGGGGTCAATCCGTTCAATTCGCCTACCGAGGTCTACGTCTGCAACTATCCTTGGGGAAAGTATCTGAGCAATGATGCGGAAAAGGGCGTGGATGTCTGTGTCTCTTCCTGGACGCGGCTGGCGCCAAATACGTTGCCGGCAATCGCGAAATCGGGCGCCAACTACATGAACTCGCAGCTGATCAAGATGGAAGCTATCATCAATGGCTACGTCGAGGGCATTGCGCTGGACACCAATGGCTACGTCAGTGAAGGCTCAGGTGAGAATGTTTTCATAGTTCGGAATGGCACGTTGCAAACGGCGCCGCTGGGGAACTCGGTGCTCCCGGGAATTACTCGCGATTCGGTGATGCAGATTGCGCGTGATCTGAGCATTCCTGTGGTCGAGCAGGTAATCCCCCGCGAAATGCTGTACGTCGCCGACGAAGCTTTTTTCACCGGCACAGCGGCGGAGATCACTGCGATTCGCTCGGTGGATAAGATCAGTGTCGGCAAAGGTGTGGTCGGTCCCGTCACACGAGCTGTGCAGAAAGAGTTCTACGCCATCATTCGTGGCGAGAAAGCTGATCGATTCGGTTGGCTGACTGCGGTGCCGGTGGGAACGAAGCAACCGGTCAGCGTTTAGGTCAGTGCAGATTGCGCTTTCTCACTTGCCACACCAGACAAACTCCGCCTCATATCTCTCAAACGACCGATCTGCGGTAAGGATGACCATTTCCTCGGTTAACGCCTGTGCGATCAGCAGTCGGTCGAAGGGGTCGTGATGGTGAGTGGGCAAGTCGTAGACCCGGAGCGCGTGAGTTTGAGTGACCGAGAGCGATCGAATACCTTGTTGCGCAAGACGGTTCGGAATGTAGCGCGCAGGCAACTCTGGAAGCTGTAACTTTCCCAAACGGAGCTTGATGCTCAATTCCCAAACGCTGGCGGCGGAAAAGTAAACCTCTTGATCCCCGCTTTCCAATATGTCAAGCCCGACTTTGTTAATGCGTTCCGCAGAATGAACTCCCCAGACCCATACAACCGTATCCAATAGATACTTCATTTCCGCTTGCGCCGTCGTTTTGCCGCCGGTTTGTCGCTGGTTTCGCCTTCGAAGGCAGCTAATAGGTCAGGAGGCAACGGGGCATCGAAGTCGTCAGCGACCCACACCCGCCCGCGGTCCATATTCAAAGGGCGGACATTCTTGGGGTGTTCGACAGCCACTAGGCGGGCCACCGGCACTCCGGCGCGTGCAATGGTGATCTCCTCTCCTTCCGCGACCCGGCGCAACAGTCGAGACAAATGGGTCTTGGCTTGGTGAACATTCACTTCCATATTGTCAAAATAGACTAAGTCCCATGACTAAGTCAATGAGAATTTTTTCCCTGATAAACGGGAAGATGGCCGTACCTCAATGGTTAGGCTCCCCTCTTTTTCCATTACTTAGGTCATCTTGGGCCAGGTGACGTTTCGGAGGATGATACGAGATGATCGCAGGGGAATCCTCGAATGAATATTGATGATCTGCTTCGCATCGCCATGGAGCGGCGCGCTTCCGATTTGCACCTCAAGGTCGGCAACTATCCACACTTGCGCGTTGATGGCGAACTGGTTCCGCTGACGGATCAGCCGCGGGTCAGTGCCGAAGATATGTTAACCATGGCTTTCAGCATGATGTCGGCGCGGCAGAAGCAGAAATTCAAAGAGACTACCGAAATCGACATGGCGTATGGTGTGGCCGGACTGGGTCGCTTCCGTGTGAACGTTTTCCAACAACGCGGCAACGTAGGACTCGTGCTGCGTGTGATTCCCACCAAGATTCGCGGGCTCGACGAACTCTACTTGCCGAAAGTGGTGGAGCAGATTTGCGACATGCCACGCGGGCTGGTGCTGGTCACTGGCGTCACCGGTTCCGGTAAATCAACCACGCTGGCGGCCATGGTGGACCGCATCAATTCAACCCGCGCCGAACACATCATTACGATTGAGGACCCAATCGAATTCCTGCATCGCGATAAGAAAGGGTACGTGAACCAGCGCGAGGTGGAAGTCGATACGCCCTCTTTCTCCTCGGCGTTACGAGCGTCGCTACGTCAGGATCCTGACGTGATTCTGGTCGGCGAAATGCGCGATATCGAAACCATCGGCACCGCAGTACACGCGGCTGAAACCGGCCACATGGTTTTCTCGACCTTACATACTCTCGACGCGGTGGAAACCATCAACCGTATTATTGCGGTATTCCCCCCGCCGGAGCAGAAGCAGATTCGTTTGCAGCTTGCGGCAGTGCTGCGAGCAGTCGTCAGCCAACGCCTGGTGAAGCGTTGCGACGGCGACGGCCGTGTGCCTGCGGTGGAAGTGATGATTAACACGGCGTACATCCGGGAGTGCATCCTGGTGCCGGAAAAGACGCGCTCGGTGCGCGACGCCATCTCTGCAGGAACGTCGCAGTATGGCATGCAGACGTTCGACCAGTCGTTGTGGGACCTTTTCCAGGCTGGTCTGATCAACTACGAAACGGCGCTGGAGAACGCATCCAATGCAGACGACTTCAAACTGCGTATGCAAGGCATTTCGTCCACCAGCGACATTTCACGCAATGCTATGCAATCGGCGGGCTTCGGCAAGAGCTAAGCCTTTAATTCTTAGCGCGCGAAGGCCGTGTCTCAAGCTAAAGGCCGCGGGTGGGGGCGCCCGCGCCACACACCAAAAAAATAGGCAAGGCTTAGAAGCCTTGCCTTATTTTGTTGAACGAGTGCTAGAACAGCACGCGAATTCCGAGTTGGAAGGCGCGTTGTATGCCGGGTGAGAATGATCCGGTCGTAGCACCCACGCGGGTCATGCCTGAGGCAGCCGCGCTGACGCCCTTCCTGGTCGTGCCGTTGGGGCTTCCCGCACTATTGTCGAGGATGTCGCCGAGCCGGTCGTAATTGGCAACGTTGAACAGATTAAATACTTCCAACTGCGGTTCTATCCTTAGTCGCTCCCCGATCTTGAAAACTTTGGAGAGGCGGAGGTCAGTGTTAATAAACGAATCATTCCCTACCTGGCCGGCTGGCGCAGGCGCCAGGGACGGAGCCACTGCACCCAGAGCAACCAACTGACCACTGGTAAAGAGCCCCGCAGTGACCAGCGCTTGCCCCGCCGGCGTGATAGTACCGGCCACGGTGCTGTTGTACTTGGCAATTACTTTGTTCACATCTCCAGCCTTCACGCCGCGGCTAAAGGCTCCGAGAGGGGTGACCCCAGGGACCGGATCCTGGAAAACGCCGTCGCCGTCGAAGTCGGTATAGAAGATCTCGTCGGCGCCGCCGCTCACTTCGGGGACCCACATTGAGCTGGGCAGCGCACTGCGGATAGCGGTTGCAGTGGCCACTCGGAAACCCCAAGGTAAATCGGTGGTAAAGCTGATTCCGATCTGGTGGGTACGGTCCAACGTCGCCGGCCCGAAGAAGTCAGTAGGCCGATCGTTAAACCCGGCAGTGGTCAGGAAGTCCTGATCGGCACCCGTCGATTCGAAGCGTCCGAGTGAGTACGTCAGGTTGGTAGATACGTTGCTGAAGGGACCCCAGGTACCCACTCTTCCGGTTAACCGCACTTGCAGTGCTTGAAACCGTGAGAGGCCGATGGATTCAATCACGCCCATGTCACGGAAGTTAGGGTTGTTGCCCCGGAAGGCGAAGCCATCCAAGGCGCTTCCCTTTCCGATGCCGAAGTTAGCATAATCGGCTATGGTCGCTGGTACTGGAATCAGCGGATCAGTCTGATAGTTCGGACAGTTAACAATGGATTGATCGATCGTGGTGACGCCGCAATCCGACAAAGTGGCAGCAATCGCCCCTTGCGCGATCCCTACATCCAGCCTATCAGCCGCGCCCAGGCGATTGCGGTCGACAGTCAAGTTGAAGTGAACGCCT
>DATHJP010000385.1:0-8199 GCA_035489695.1 Terriglobales bacterium | reverse complement strand
AACCCTTATCCAAAACCCGGTCCAGGATGTCGACTAAGGTTCCGGATGACGACGGAAGTCTATCCATTTAGTTTCTTCTTATTTTGGGGGAAACGAACGGCTTACGACAGCGAAATCGATTGCCGCCCGACGATGCTACTGACTCATGTCAGCGAAGTCAATTGCCCAAGTGGTGAATCGGGTATCAATAGAGAAAATACAGCAGGGCTACAGGAAAATACGTTCGGAAATACTGTCTTTCCTGTAGATGAATTATTCGACCAGTCTCCCCAGCGGTCCCAGATCCAAGTTCAGGTCGGCTGGGGTGAGATCGAAATGGGTTGCAAGTTCCACAATTTTGCTCTCTAGTTTCATCAAGGCTTCGCCCATCTGCTCCACCTGCTCCTCGGTTAGGGAGTTCCCCTCCATGCGCCGGATGGCTTGCCGCTCCAGCAATTGCCGCAAGAGTTCAATCAGACTGAGTACCAACTTGGCCAGGCTCTTCTCAATCGTTTCCGGCGAACAGTCAATACGTCCTGACAGTCCAGCAGCGGCGTCAGAAAGACGCAGAGCCTCGGTTACTTCTGAAATGTCAGAGTCGATGTCTTTGTTCGCCATCTTGTTCGCCATCACTGCTCTTTCAAAAATTCACTGGCCGGCCACGGTCCGGTGACGCGGGGCTCAGACTCGGTTGGAATGGAAACACCTTTCATCTGCCGCAAAAAGGCTTGCACGTCACTTCTACAGACCAACGCGAAGCAACGAATTCCCGTGGAAGTTTCACGGTGCCGCCACTCCTTGGCCAAGGTTCCGGCCGCTTCTCGAAACCGGGTAGCGATGCTGTCAATATATTGATGCTGCGACTGGCGACCTCGTAGGTACTCCGCACCGGATTTTGGCGAGATGGCTGGCGGCTGGGTTGAGGTCTGCTTGAGTTGAATTTCCATCTGGACGCAGTTCCGCAACCGGTGCAGCATTTGACGGTACTCTGCCTGATGCTCCGTCAGGAATTGCGATAGCGCCGTTTCATCCGTGAGGATCGTGGGAAAGCGAAACGGAATAATCGCAATTTGTTGCAGAAGGTCTTGCAGCACACGGTTGAAATCGAGGGCGGCTTCCTGGATGGGCGACTTCCCTACTAAGTTCTGCGGGTCGAATTGTGAGGCTAAGCATTGCAAGTCTTGGACGCGGATGGTCTCGACGGTTGTCCCTCGCACGCCGGCGTGTGGAACTGTTATCTCTGGTTCTATTTCGGTGATGCAGTAGGCTAGGACAGCCATTATTCTGGTGACCGTTTTGAGGAAGGCACCGAGGAGCTCACATTCGGGATCTGACTTCTCATGTGCCGGAATGCGGTTTCGACTGAGGTAAGAACCACGTCCAGGCCCAGGAAGACCAGGTCAACACCGGCGAGTGAGATCACCAGGCTGCCTCGAATCACTACTCCGGCATTCAGCACATGATCGAGGATATCCAGCAAAGTCATCTCTTGATCGAGATCAGCGCTGGCGATCACCAAATCTTCAGAGGGCTGTGGCATAAGAATTATTTGGGAAGCTGATGAGTTCGGCCGTCGGTCAGGATTTAGACTCGCTTTCTCGCGACACGAAAGAATACGGGGGCCAGGGCCCGGTGATTTCGATTTTTCGTTTGTCCTTCCAATCGCGGGAAAAACGGCGCAGCAAGTTCTGCAACTTAGTCCGGTCGGCCCGTTTCACCAGCACACTGACCTGGTATTGCAAGTCGCGGCGGCCTCCACTAATCTTGCCACCCTCCGCAGTAGCTACGCCGAGGCGATCGAGTTCGTAGGCGAAACGTTTTACATCCTCGTCCGCTTTTGGAGGATGACGGGTCTGCAGCAAGTTGGACTTCGCCTGCAAATACTCTTTTCCAGAGCGCACCTTGGGCGGAAGACTCACGCGTGCAGGCAAGATGAAAACCTTTACTCCCCATTCCTCACTACCCTGGATGCGACTGAAATCGGTTTCCAGCGCGGCTTTTCTTTTGCCGATATCGTCCTGCAGCGAAGAGTCGCTCAAAAACACCGTGCCTAAGCGTGCCGGCAACATGTCTTGCTTTTCTGCGATGGCCGCAACGGCGCGCTGGTGACGGACGCTTACTGCAGCCAGCCAATCCAAGTCTTCCAGCTTACGGGAAAGATTTTCGCCAAATTCCTCAGAGGGGACGCGGCTTATCCAACATATCAGGTCGGCACAATCGAGCAATTCAATTTTAGATTCGCCGTCCACGCCGGGTACTTGCGGGGGATTGCTAGCGGGTGGCCTGGTGACACCATAGAGATAAACAACGGAATCTGGCTGTTGCCCGGTCATCGTGCGCGCCATAGCTCTCCTGTAAATGAGCGCAACGCTGGCTTGCCCGCGATCTCCGCGGGAAAGTTACGCACGGCGTAGATGGTCTTGTTGCGATAGCGTCGGCTTAGTTTGGCCGTGGTAACCATTTGCCACTGCCGGGAGCGCCGGCAGCGCTGGCAGTTTCCGGTATCTGCAGCAAACAACACGCGATTGATGAACATGGAATTCGACGACAGACCTAACTCCCCGAGGTCATGCATTAGCCGCTCCGTTTCGCGGTCGGGCAGGGGCTCGGGAAGCATCACGGTATAGATGCAGGAGCGTTCGGGGTCTTTCAAAAGGTCCAGGAGTTCGCGGACACGTTGACCGAGCTCCGCCACCTTCACCCCGGCATCGCGAGCGAAATCCAGTGTACGGTGCGCCGCCAGGGTTTTCAACAATAGCCTTGTCCAGGCCAGAATGCGCTGTGGAGTACGCAGCAGATCGAGAGCGTGGCCGGTGGGCGCCATGTCGATCACCACCCGTTTGGAATCACCGCCGAGCAGATCCATTATGTGCACGATGGCGAGCACCTCATCTACTCCGGGCGGGACGATCTCCAGCAACTCCGAAAACAGTCGCCTTTCAAACGAGAGATCGACGTGTATTCCGGAAACCTCTCCGGTCGTGGACTGGTCGATGGTTTGTTTCACCTCCGCGACCCACTGCCTGAACAGGCGAACTGAATCCATTTCGGAAGCTAGAAACTTACGGTCGCCCAACACCGCTCGAGCTTCATCGGTAATATCGGCCTGAAAAATATCGTCGAGGGAAGGCGCGGGATCGACGGAGCAAATCTCGACCGGCAATTTGGATTTCGTCCGGGCGTTGAAGGACAGGGCAGCGGAAATCGTCGTCTTCCCTACTCCGCCCTTGCCCACGACCATAGTCAGCGGAGTTTTCAAGACCGGCCACTTGGATGGCAGCAGCCGAGTCTCTGGAGCTTTCGGAGTGCGAGGCTTCCACTTCATCGGCTTACCATCAAAAACGTGATCCGCGAATGCACGCAACCCGGTTATGCCAACCACGGGAGCGCCGAAATCCTCGCCGACGTAAAGGCCGGTGCTGGGAAATTCACGTTTGAGCAGGACGCGTGCCGCACGCGTGGCGTTGGCCCTCTTTTCACATACCGGGCAATTCGCAGAGCTATCAACTGCGCGATTCAGAACCACGCTGCTGAACTTAATCGGGGGGGACTGTTGACTCAGCACATCCCGACATCGCAGGGATTCGTTGAGGGAAAATTTTTCTGAGGTCGTGACCAGAAACATTTCCGCGCTGCGCAGTGCATCGCGAACACCACTCACCATCTTCGACCATTGCTCGAGTATGGGAAAGGTGACGGGTCTGGATCTGCCTCCAAAATGCTGGGCCAGAATTTGATCGCGACTGGCTGCCAAATCCAGAAAGTTCAGAAAGCGCTGAAAATGTTCCGGCAATTCAAAAAGGCGCAAGGTATGGCCGAAGGGCGCGGTATCGACAACGATCTGGTGGTATTGCTCTGAGGATAGAGCGTCATCGAGGGCAAGCAGGGCCGACATTTCGGCCATGCCGGGGACAGCCGTGTCCATCAGCGGTTCAATATCTTCCCGAGAGAAGATGGAGCCACTTTCCAGGACAGCGAGCAGACTTTCTTTGTGGCGATTCAGAAAGCTGTGGAAGCGTTTCTCGGCATTAACCTGCCATGCGGTCAGCTTTCCGCGCGGCAATCGCACCTTCACTGGATTCTCTCCGAGCGACTGATCGAGAACATCGGCAAGAGAGTGGGCCGGATCGGTAGAGAGGAGCAGCACTGGCTGGCCGCGATTCTTCAGCGCGAGGCGGACCGCATACGCCGTGGAAACGGTTGTTTTGCCAACCCCACCTTTCCCCATGAAGAAGCAGAGTCGGGTCACGAAGTCATTCTAGCGTACAGAATATGGGTGGCCACAGCTGCTTGGCCAGCAATAACAGGACTATAATTGAGTAACTTCCTCAGCCTCATACAGCAAGCAACGTGCTGAGCCCGGGTCTTAAAAATAATAAATCCCATTGGGGTATCTATGAAAATCTACTTCCTGGTTTTGCTCGCGTCATTTCTCATTCCAACCACCAGCCTGACTCAAACAATTCCTCCAGACCGGCGTCCCGTGGTGGTTGTGATGTTGGAAAATCATGCTTATAGCAGCATGTATCTATCGTCGTACATGCCAAACCTGACGGCGATGACCCGCCAGTATGGTGTGGCACAGAACTTTTATGCGAATGGCCACTACTCCGTCGGAAATTACATGTTTCAGACTTTCGGAAAAGTAGAAACCACTGATGACAACTACAATCCCGACACTCAAGGCTATTTTTCTGATGACAACATCATCCGGCATCTGCTGACTCTAGGCAAAACCTACAAGATGTATCAAGAAAATATCGATGCGGCTGGCTCGACCGAGATGGTTTCCGCGGATGGGTTATACGTCAGGCGCCATAATCCACTTTCTTACACCTCTGAGTTCGGAAATATGACCAATGCCCAGAGGGCTTTCGTAGAGGTTCCGTTTACGCAATTTTCCGCTGACCTGAACGCGCACCAACTGCCCGACTTTTCATATGTGACGCCGAACATGATCAACAACGGCCACAACGGCTCAGATCCGGGGGCTCTGCAGGCCGCCGACGCTTGGCTGCAAAAGAATATCTTTGGCCCTCTGCTGGCAGATGCCACTTTTCAACAAACCGGAACATTGATCGTTTCGGTGGATGAGTCCCTCAACAACGACTGCCTGCCCGCCTCGAGCTGTCCACCATTGCCCGAGTACACTCCATACTGTAAAGCGAACTGCACCAAGGGAGGAGGGCACATTCTTACGGTTGTGATCGGACCCAATGTGAATACGGCCTTCAAGTCAAATGGGATCTTTATGCACGAAAGCACCCTGAAGTCACTACTGAAAAGTCTCGGTTCGACGACTTTTCCCAACGGCTTGTCGGGAGTATCGAATTTTGAAGGCTTTTATCAGTTGCTCACCAATCCCGGCTTCGAGCTTTCCCCGATAAACTGGCACTGCTACGGCTCCTGCATGATCGGAAATCAAGCCGGAGTTGCTCGTACGGGAACGCACTATGCAGACTTGATCGCCTCTGGCCCGGGAAGCCAACCCATGGCTTTTGCGGCGGACGGGAATGGATCGAACATCTACTATCCGGTACGACCGGGCCAGATAGTGACGTTCAGCGGCTGGGGCTCCAGGGTCTCGGGAGACGGCCTGTCCCGCCTGGTGATTGAAGCGACCGATTCGGCCAAGTCGAACCCAACCTGGATCACCAGCATTCCCGACATCAATAATGCAAGCTGGACGCTAACCAGCGGAAGCTATACGGTCCCGGCGGGAAAAGCATTTGTACGCTTCTATATGGAGATCAAGAATTCTACGCGAAGCTCAGAGGTGCGTTTCGACGACTCAGCTTTGCAGATCCGTTAACTCAATTCATCTGGCGCAACTCATCTGGCGCAACTCATCGGGAGGCAGGCTACGAAGTACTGTCTCCCATCTCGATTTCAACTTCACGGTGCCAATCTGATTCGGCGTGCTCCTGAATCAAACGGACACAACGGTTCCAGCGGAGGATGGCGTCATCATTGCCTGTGGGACGAATCTTTTCTGCTTCCTGGTAGCAGCGCATGGCTTCGTCGAGAAGCACCAGCAATGTGTGAGGCGGACGTCCAATCCGGAGTTGCGCCTTAGCGCGGCGTTCATAAAGGATGCCCAAATAGTAGAGGCGCTCGTAGCGGTCGGTAAGCTGGTGGAACGCGTTTTCGGCTTCCGAATAGCGGTCGGCAGGATTGCCGGTGAATTGATCGGTAATTGCCAGACCCAGAAGGCGCAACGCAAGTTGATGTCCGGCCTGGATTACCAGCACGTCCTGACATATGGACTCGGCTTCCTCCGGTTCGTTCAGCAAACGATATAGCTCGGCTTTGGAGAGGGCTGCATCCACGCCTTCAGGTGAGATCGATTTTAGTTTCAATTCCATAGGCCCTCCTTCACTTATTTGTGAGCAGTTATTCCGGGGCAGGCTTTCCTGCATTCCTGATTTTTCGGACCAGGCGAAGCAATGGATCGTAGAACTCATCCACTACACGTTCCTTCAGGGGGATGATTGCGTTGTCGGTGATGCGAATTGCCTCGGGGCAAACTTCAGTGCAGCACTTTGTAATGTTGCAGAGGCCTAATCCGAGCTCGTTCTTTAGCAGACTGGTGCGGGAGAGGCCATCGAGCGGATGCATCTCTAGGGCGGCCACGCGCACGAAGAAACGGGGGCCACCGAACTCTTCTTTTTTCTCATGGTCACGCAGCACGTGGCAGACGTTCTGGCACAGGAAACACTCAATGCATTTGCGAAATTCTTGTACGCGATCGATGTCCGGTTGGTACATTTTCCATTCCACACCTTTGCGGGGCTGAAAGGGAGGAATCTTCTTGTTCACTTTGTAATTCCAGGAAACGTCCGTCACCAGATCCTTGATCACCGGAAATGCTTTCATGGGATAGATGATGATGGGCTTGTCTTGCGGAAGAGTGTCCATGCGTGTCTTGCAAGTGAGCCGGGGACGGCCATTCACTTCGGCCGAGCAGGAGCCGCACTTCCCTGCCTTGCAGTTCCAGCGCACCGCGAGATCGGGGGCTTGATGCTTCTGAACGTAATGCAGCGCATCGAGTACCACCATTCCAGTGGCTACCGGCACTCGGTACTCTACCGGCTCTCCTCCCTCGCGCGTGCCGCGGAAGATTCGCAGGATCGCCTCAGCCATGGTTAAGCTCCAGTTCCTTTTTCTTCGGCAAGTAATGCTTGCAAGTCTTCGGGAATCGTTGAAATCGGCTCTTGGCGCAGGTTCATGTGTTCAGCTTGCCGCGATATCAGGTTATTCTGCTTTCCCCAAGCGGGATCGAGGTTCGGGTAATCAATGCGGCTGTGCGCACCTCGGCTCTCACGGCGGGCTATGGCGCTGCGAGTCACGGCTTCAGACACGGTGAGCATGGATTTGAGATCGCGGCATAGATGCCATCCCGGATTGAACATCCGCGAGCCGGTGATGGATAGACGCTTGCTTCGCTGTTTCAACTCTTCGATTTTTGTCAACGCGGACTGAAGATCCTCTTCAGTACGGAATATGCCGACCAGGGCTTGCATCACTTCCTGGAGATCGCTATGCAGATTGTATGGATTTTCTCCATCCTTACGCTCAAACGGTGTCAGCAGCTCACGTTCTGCGTCTTCGATCTCTCTGGCATCGAGTGCTGGCGCGCTTGTAGTCTTGGCATCTTGAGCCGCTGCCAGCCCGGCGCGGCGACCGAAGACCAGTAAGTCGGAGAGAGAGTTTCCGCCCAGTCGATTAGCGCCATGCAATCCCGCCGCGGCTTCTCCTGCCGCAAATAATCCCGCCAACGAAGATTGGGCGGTGTCGGCCTCAACCTTGACGCCACCCATTACGTAGTGACACGTGGGTCCGACTTCCATCGGCTGCTTGGTGATGTCAACGTCAGCGAGTTCAAGAAACTGATGGTACATGCTGGGCAGCTTTCGCTTTACGTATTCGGCGGGCTTGTGCGAGATGTCGAGAAATGCGCCTCCGTGCTCGGTGCCGCGGCCCTCGCGTACCTCGGTATAGATGGCGCGCGCGACCACGTCGCGGGTAGAAAGCTCCATGCGCTTGGGATCATACTTCTCCATGAAGCGCTCGCCCAAGCGATTGCGGAGAATTCCCCCTTCCCCGCGGACGGCCTCGGTGACCAAAATTCCTTGCACTCCCGGCGGCCATACCATCCCGGTGGGATGAAACTGGACAAACTCCATGTCCATCAAATCGGCGCCGGCATCATAGGCGAGC
>DATHJP010000384.1:0-3467 GCA_035489695.1 Terriglobales bacterium | reverse complement strand
TACCTCGGGGCCGTGATACTTGATGGCATTTGCCACCAGATTCTGAAAGAGCTGCGTTAGCTGCACCTCATTGATCACTACCGGGGGCAGCGGATCGTGAGTGATGACGGCGTTATTCTCCGTAATGGCCTGCGATAAGTTGGTCAACGCATGCTGTAAGGCAGCTTCACTGGAAGTCTCAACTAGATCTTTTTGTCCTTTCCCTACGCGCGAATACGCCAGTAGATCCTGGATCAAACGCTGCATGCGGTTAGCGCCATCCACTGCATAGGCGATGAACTTGTCCGCATCGCTATCCAATTGCCCCTGGTAGCGCTTGGCCAGAAGCTGGGTGTAACTGGAAACCATACGAAGCGGTTCCTGAAGATCGTGCGAGGCGACGTAAGCCAGCTGCTCGAGTTCGGCATTGGAACGGGCCAGTTCCTTAACCTTCCGGGCCAGGTCCGCCTCCGCCTCCCGATGTTCTTGCCGCAGGCGTTTTTCCTCTAGAGCTCTTCGCACCGCCAAGGGCAGCCGGGAGATTCGGTCTTTCAGAACGAAATCGGTGGCGCCTTGTTTAAGGCACTCGACGGCTTTCTCTTCTCCTAGCGAACCGGTCACCAGGATAAGGGGAGTATCCAGAGACTGGCCGCGCAACAGTTGCAGCGCATCCATTCCCGTCCACTGGGGCAGAGTGTAGTCGGCGAGCACGATGTGATACTGATTTGTCTGCACCCGCCGAGTGAACTCTTCGGCGTTGGTTGCGGTGTCGGCAGAGACGTTGAATCCGCCTTTGCGCAGCTCCTGCAGCGTCAGTTCGCTATCCATCGGGTTGTCTTCCAGCAACAAAACGCGCAATGTCGCTACGCTATCCTGGAGCTGTCCGTACTTTCCCGCGTCGATCATGTTGCTTTCCTGCTCGTTTGAGAGACGCCATTGCCCACGGGAGGCTGATTGGTCACCAGCCAATACAGTCCCACTTGTTTGACGGTCTCCCGAAACTGATCAAAATCTACCGGCTTCTGAATGTAACTGTTCGCGCCCAACCCATAGCCTTTCACCAAGTCCCGTTCTTCCTTCGAAGACGTCATGATTACGACTGGAATAGTCTTGGTTCGTGCATCCCTTTTGAGGCGTTTGAGCACCTCCATCCCATCCACTTTGGGCAGTTTCAGATCCAGCAGAATGAGTTTGGGGGGATGCTCAAAAGAACGGTGGGTAAAGGCGCCCGCGCAGAAGATGAATTCCAGCGCTTCTTCACCGTCTCGCGCCACGAAGATATTGTTTGCCAGCTTTTCCCGGCGCAAGGCATGCAGGGCGAGTTCTGCGTCGTCCTGATTGTCTTCTACCAGAAGAATATCGACTTCAGCTGAACTCATGATTGGTCTCCAGCTGCGGCGGCTTGGCTTTTAGATTGGGTTTGGTCAGGAATGCCAATGGTGAAATAAAACGTTGCGCCCTTATCCAGTTCTGCTTCGACCCAAACCCGGCCACCATGTTTTTGAATGATGCGCTGCACCGTGGCCAAACCCACTCCGGTACCTTCGAAATCCTCAGAGCGATGTAGACGCTGGAATACGCCAAACAATTTATCGGCGTACTTCATGCTGAAGCCGACGCCATTGTCGCGAACAAATACGACCGGCTGTCCATCGGCATTTGTCTGGTTGACCTCGATGATCGTGGACGCGCGAGGACGCGTATATTTCAGAGCGTTGGACAGCAGATTCTGAAATACCTGTTTGATCAATGAAGGATCGCACTCCACGAAGGGCAGGTTGCTGACTTTCCATTCCACCTGGCGACCGTCACTTTCCGGTTTCAAATCAGAAATTACTTCTTGGACGACGGAGTCCAGGCCCGTGACCTGGCAGCGAAGTTGCTTGCGGCCAAGCCGCGCCAGATTCAATAGATCATCGACCAGCACGCCCATGCGAGTTGTGCTCTCCTGGATGCGTTGTAAGTAACGCTGCGCTTCAGGGTCAAGGGTGGAACCGAACTCCTCCGCCAGGATCTTGGAGAACCCGCTGATGTGCCGCAACGGAGCACGTAGGTCGTGCGAGACCGAATAGGTAAACGCTTCCAGTTCTTGGTTGGCAGCTTGCAGTTGCGCCGTCCGCTGCATTACCCTTTTTTCGAGTTCATCGTTGAGTTCGTGAACTTCCCGTTCCGAGGATTGCAGTGCTGTCGTGCGTTGCTCTACCCGCTGCTCCAGCTCGGCGTTCAGAGCGCTGATTTCCTCCCGCGCCCGCGCGTTCACCCCGATTTCGCGATTGATGGCGAACCAAGCCACCACTAGGAAACCTACTCCGAAGATTGCACCAATAAGGGTGATGAACTTGGTCAAAGGCTTGGCCGCTTTTGCCTTACCGGTACGCTGGTCCAACAATCCTGTCTCCGCGGCTTGCATGTCTTGAATGGTGGCACGCACTGTCTCCATGAGCTGTTCGCTCTCTTGAAATGTGCCTGGTGGTGGAGCTGCACGCGTCTGCCGCCGCTGAGTCACGGCTCGTTTTGAAAATGCGAGCGCCGAACTAATCTGCGGCTCTAACGCGTCCAGCCGTTGTTGCTGAGTGGGATTGTCTGCGGTCAGGTGGCGCAGTGTGTCGAGGTCGGAACCGATGAGGGGCAGTGCGCTGTCGAAGGGCGCTAGTAAAGGTTCCTCTCCGGTCAGGGCAAAACCTCGGGCGGCCGTTTCCACATCGGCGGTATGTCTTAGGGTGGCGTCCAGTGTCCCCAGCACAGCATAGGTGTGCGCGACCCAGTCAGCATCATCCGCCGCCAGCCGGGTGCTGCGCCAGGACAGGAACCCCATGAAACTCGTCAACAACGCAGCCACAACGAACCCGGTGATTACTTTGAGCCTCAGCAAAGCCTCGATAGCCGTAGCGCGCTGTTTGCCAGGCGAGTGAAACGGCGTTTCGTTAGGCAGCACGTGGTTCCTATTCTTGGATTTGTCGGCCACTGTAATCAGTTACGAGTGCAGTGCGGGCGCAGCCCGCGCCCAACACTTTGACCTATGTTTGACCATCGGCGGTTTGGGTAAAAGCTTGAGGGGATGCAGGCAGTTTCCCCTTCTGGCACGGATTAGACTCTCAAGGACTTCGGCGATTCTGCCGATGAATGAGAGGATGAGAAACCGCAAGCCAGTGGCCGCCGTTTGCGACTCGAAAGTTTGGCCTCAGCAACCGGGGCGAACCATGAATAACGGGCATACCAACGTGTTGCTGATCGAAGACAACGCGGGAGACGCCGATCTGGTGCGTCTGCGCCTGCTCGAGGGAGGATCGCACGTAGATGTGAGTTGCGTAGACCGGCTCTCCGCCGCACTTGCCTCGGTTGCCCAGCAGCCACCGGCGGTGGTGGTACTGGATTTGACTCTTCCCGACAGCCATGGTCCTGACACTTTTCGCCGACTGCACGACCGGGCGCCGGACATCCCGGTGGTGATCCTGACTGCAGTTGACGATGAGGAGATCGCGCTAAAG
>DATHJP010000383.1:0-2507 GCA_035489695.1 Terriglobales bacterium | reverse complement strand
TGCCCTGATGACAATCCTGATATTCGTGATCATTTATGTGCCTGTCATGCTGGCGGAAGAAACATTTCTGCGGCAAAAGTTTCCTCAGTTTGCGGATTACGCTAGCAGCGTGCCGCGTTTGTGGCCTCGCCGGACATCTTTTACTTCCGGTCAAGGGTCATTTTCCTGGAAATTGTATTCCCAGCACCGCGAGTACAATGCTTTGATGGGTTCTGTCGCAATGCTGGTAGCGCTGGCCGTCAAGCTTCTACGGAATTCCAATTAACCACGATACCCTCCAAACCTGTGAGTCCTTTTCCAGACCGACGGCCACGCTTGATGACAATATTTGGGCTGGCTTTGGTCGCGCTGTTGTCCGCATGTCTGCACGGCCAGACGAATCCCGCGACGGAGCAGAGTTCGAGTCCCACCATTAGTGCAGCCTCGTCCGCAAAAATGATTCCGCCGCCGCTGGGCTATCGCTTTCCTGATGGCCAGATCTATATTTACAGCGTCGAATGGCGAATGCTCACCGCCGGAACAACCCAGGTAAAGATGGAGCCGGCGGGGACCAACCGGCGGGTGAGTGCGACCGCGGATTCTGCCGGACTAGTCAACGTTCTATATAAGATTCATAACCGCTTCGAGACACTCCTGGATCCTCGGACATTTTGTTCGCTGCACGTCTCCAAGCACGCGGAAGAAGGATCCCACAAACGTCAGACGGAGATTGGGTTCGACTATGCGCGAGGTAAGGCTGTACTGGACGAGACAAATCCGCCGTCCAACGAGTTGAAGCACGTGGAAAACGATATTCCCTCGTGTGTTACGGACGTGGTTAGCGCTTTCTACTACGTCGCCTCGCTTCCACTGCAGCCCGGCAACACATACACGTTTCCTGTCAATGATGGCGGGAAGACGTCCGACATAATGGTGCGCATGGAAGCGCGCGAGCAGGTCAAAGTTCCCGCCGGTACTTTTCAAACCGTGCGAGTCGAAGCGGAGCCCGTTTCTGGTTTACTCAAGGGCAAAGCCAAGGTTTGGGTCTGGTTCGACACGGACGCCGAACACGCCCCCGTGCAGATCCGCTCCAAACTGAAATGGGGAACATTGCTATTCAAACTGCAGCGACGGTGAGAAGAGAGGTACGATTTACGAGGTACGATTTATGAAGCACGATTTCCAATTTCCGATTTCTTAGTTCTGACTTTTACGCTCTGGTTTCCGCCTCCCAACAATCTCAGTTCTTGGCCAGCAGCGACTTCGCCCGGCTCAGTTCAGGGCGGTCCGAGTTTGCCCCATCGCATACCTTCACTAGCTGTGCGTAGTACGTGCTGGCTTCCTTACTCTTGCCTGCCATTTCCGCGGCCCGGGCTGCGCCGTAGAGTCCATCGAAACGGTTGGGATTAAACTTCAGATCAGCTTCGTATTCAGTCAGCGCCTGTTCCGGGCGTTTCATGTCGAGCAACAGGTCGGCCAGCATCTCGCGGGCGGGAATTCCCTCTGGTTCTTCACCCGTAGATTCTTCTTTGTCGGCGAGTGCACGCAACGTCTTGATGGCGTCATCGTCCTTACCTTCGGCGTGTGCGACCCAAGCTTCCGCTTCCTTCCGATCCTGGTCGACCACCTCGGCAAAGAATTTTTTGTTCTTGGCAAGCAACTGCTGGTGAATGGATTCGATCTCGGCTATGTTCTTGCGGGCCTCCGCTGCATTACCGCTGCGCGCGGCGCCGATAGCGCGAGCCCAATAGGTAATCGCATTGTCTCCCAGTTCCGTATCCGGCACCGGAGTGAGCGCGGCGGCCTCGGTCCAATGATGCAATTCCACCGCGTAAATGGCAGGGAATCTTGCCAGGGCATAAGCATGCGGGTCGAAACCATACTCCTTCGCCGAAGGAAGAGTCTTGACTTCCTCATAGACACGCTGGGCTTCGGCCTCACGCCCGCTTTGCAAGTAGGCATAGACCAAAAAATCCATGGCGTGATACTGATGCCCGGCGCCTCCCATGTGCATTGCCGCAGTCTTCCGAGTAGCCGCGATTGAGGCAAGGTTGGAATCAATATCGTCCTGCCACAAACCGAGGCGGGCAAAAATGTGCGACGGCATGTGCAAAGCATGCGGAGAGGCGGGAGCAATTTTTGCGTAGCTGCGGGCGGCGGAAAGTCCTTGCGCGGCCAGTTGCGGTTTGTCGTAAGTATGGATCAGATAGTGAGCTACGCCGGGATGGTTGGGCTCTTCGGCAAATAACTTTTCCAGCACCACGCCAGCTTTTTTCCGGTTGGCAAATGTGCTGTCATGGTGCGGCTCTGACGCCAACAGCGACAATGCGTAGAACGCCGCCGCCTCCCGGTCATCCGGATAGCGCTGATACATTTGTTCCATCGCATGCGCGTAGGCATCGGCTCCGGCGTCATGATCGCGTTTCTTCGAATTGGAATAGAAGGCCTCGATCGCGGCAATGTAGTCTCGCTCCCGATCAGTTTTGGGATGGAGTGATTTTGCTTTTTTTATCTCTGCCAAGCCTCGT
>DATHJP010000382.1:0-2026 GCA_035489695.1 Terriglobales bacterium | reverse complement strand
GGTCTATATTGTGGCGATTCCCATCCTCGGGTATCGGCAGGGAACATCCTCGGCTCGGCGCTGGATCGTTTTCGAGGTCTGCCTGCTGGCGCTCTTGATCGCGGGAGCAATTATGTTGCTTCCATGGCTTTGGTTGCTCCACGGCTGGCTGATTCCGATGGTCGTCATCAACACATTGGTCAACATACGCGGGATGAGCCAGCACACCTTCCTGGAACACCAGTCGGACACGGTGCTCGGTACGCGATCGATCCTGACAAACAGGGTGACGGCATTCTTCATGTGCAATGAGAATTATCACCTGGAGCATCATCTCTACCCAACGATTCCGTGGTACAACCTTCCTCGGTTGCACAACGCGCTGCGCGACGATCTGGTGGCACGCGGGGCTCCTTTCATCTGCTCGTATTTCGCGTTTGTGCGCGAATTCGTGGTGAAGAGCCTGCGCCGCAGTCCGCTGGGGAAACCCAACCCCCGCGGTTGACGTATCTGGCGTGCCAATTCCCAGTCGGCACCCCTTTGAAGCCCGCGAAGTGGCACACGCTCGGCATTGCCACGACCCTCGCCCTGCTTGCCACGGGCCAACTATTTGATCCTGTGATCCTCGAAGCGATAGGAACAACAATCCTCGCGAGTCTTTTATTGTTCCTGGCGCTCCGCCAAACATTCTTGAAAGTCGAGACGCGGCAAGCAAGGATGCAGGAATGAAGCCGGCCAACGACTTGCTTCAGTCCAACATGGAGACCTCGCCTGCTCCCTGGGTTCTCGAGACGGCCCGAAGATCGGTCGCTTTCGCGCAAGTGCGAGAGGATGCCACTCTGGATCAATGGGTGGTTGATCGATTGCCAAAGGGCGCTGGAGTTCTCATGGTCGCGTCGGGGGGATGTACGGCGGCGGCGCTGGCCGCGATGCCGAACGTCTCTCGCTTGCACCTGATCGATCCGAATCCGGCGCAGATCGCGCTTGCGCGTTTGAAGCTTCGATTGCTGGCGACAGCCGGAGCGACTGAACGGCTTTCGATTCTCGGACACGCTCCGATGTCCGTGGCCGCACGCCGATCACGGCTAATAACAGAGCTTCAAGCACTGGATCTGCCGGCTGACGCACTGGGTCCCATCGACCTTATTGCGAAAGTGGGGCCGGACCATGCCGGACGTTATGAAGTTTTGTTTTCAAAACTGCGGGAGGCGCTCAGCGACGCGGGGGATGATCTCATTGCTTTGCTCCAACTCCGCGACGCCGCCGAACAATCGCGAAGGGCCGACCCGGCGACGCATCTCGGCCGTACTCTCGACCGCGCGTTCGATTCCGTGATGGCGCTGCCAAATCTGGTCGGATTATTCGGCGAGGGAGCGACAAGAAATCGCTGCGAACCATTCGCGCGGCACTTCGCTCGACGCACGCGCCACGCCCTTGCCTCGCTTTCGGCGGCCGACAACCCTTATTTGTGGCAAATGTTGCAAGGTCGTTTTCCGAAAGAGACTGTGTATCCATGGCTGAATGCGGCCGCGCCGGGCCGCATGCCCGAAGTTGTGTGGACGGTCACGAGCATGGCCGATGCGATGCAGAGGTTTTCGGAGGCCTTTGATTTCATCCACCTTTCCAATATCCTGGATTGGCTTGCTCCCGATGAAGCTCGGACCACCCTTGATCTCGCCTGGAAGGCTTTGCGTCCTGGGGGCTGGACGCTGATCCGGCAACTCAACTCGAGCCTGGACATTCCAACACTGGGTGGACGATTTGAATGGCAGGATGGGTCAGCCAGGGCGTTGCACAATGATGACCGGAGTTTCTTCTACCGGAGGCTCCATTTGGGACGAAAGGGATGAAGGTGCACGAGCTTTCGAGTCCGCCTTCTCCCGCCCTCGCCCGGGCGCTGGCGGAGTTCGAGGCGCCTTTTACCTATCCTTTGGGTCCGGGAAAATCCTTCCGCATCTCGCATGGCGAGGACTACACGTTATTTTTTCGCGCCCAAGGCCTGGGTCGCTGTAAAAATAACGTGTAGTCCTCGCCATGCGAGATGCGG
>DATHJP010000381.1:0-5655 GCA_035489695.1 Terriglobales bacterium | reverse complement strand
TAAATCCGATTCGCTGAAAACGCGCCACTCCGGTATCCCCTCTTCCCCAGCACTTCCCCGAGGGTGGGATAACCGCCCAGACTATTCTTTCCCCACCCAAGCCACGGCATGGGCTGTACATTCTGCATTCCATGCTCGGATGGAGTACGCCCGGTGAGGAGCGAAGCATGAGATGGGAGACTCCAGGAGCACGGGGCAATCGCATTTTCAAACAGCACTCCCTGGCTGGCAATCCGATCAATTTCAGGACTGGTCGTGCGGGCATATCCGTACGAGGAAAGGTGATCGGCTCGCAGAGTGTCCAACACAATCACCAACACGTTGGGCGTCGACTGGGACGCGGCAGGTAGTTTGGCAACTGCGACCAGTTCATGCGCCCATTTGCTGCCCTGAATCGCCGAAAATGCCAGCAGGAAGACCGCGGCTAACCACGGTGTCCACTTCCTCCAGAATCTGACGCTTGCCGCTTCTCTCTTCGCCACCCAGCGAGTGAATGCTACCGCGACTCCCAGTGCCAGGATCAGACATGCGCGATGGTAGAGACGGCTGGTCACGGTCAGCCAGTCATAAATCGACAAGAATGTCAGCGCGAGAACAAGCAGTCGAATGGCAGGAATACGCCGCGAAAAACGCGATATCAACCAAACTATGAGTGTGAAGATGAGAAAAAAGATCAGATCCACGAGTGGGGATATCCAAAGGATTTCCTTGGAGACATGCATGAGTCGTCCCCACTGGGCCCAATTGATTCTCTGGAAAAGCAGCAGTCCGGCGCCTTCCATTAGCCCAGCGAAAATCCCGAACCACGCGGCAATTAGCAAGAGAGTCCCAATGGGGGCGGCGGATTCGGACGATCTCTTATGGAGTTGAGATCGCAGAGCGGGATCGCCTTCTGTCATTCGGTGTGCCCGCACAAATCTAACATGCTCTGAACTGGGACTCCGATTGAGCACGGATATTATGGATTTTCCCTGAACCTCGGCTGGTGTGTTGGCACTGAAGGCAGATTAGGATAGATTCATTTCGAAAACTGAGACATGACATTTTCCAGCGCATCGTCCAGCGCGTCGTCAAGCGCATCACAGATGCCGCAAACACGAACATCGCCTCACTCGCTTGAGCTTCCACTTTTTCTCATGGCCGGCGGTTTGGCCGCGCGCGTGGTGTTGGCACATCAAACTTTCTTTAATCCAGACGAAGCCTTACATTATTTATTATCCGTACAGACTTCGCTCGCTCTGGCTTACAAGGCCAGTCTCACTACTGCCCATCCTCCCTTATTGATCGTGCTTCTGTACTATTGGCGTTTATTGGGCAACTCCGAATTTGTTTTGCGACTGCCTTCCGTGCTGGCGGGAATCGCGTTCTGCTGGATTATGTTCCTGTGGTTGCAAAGAGTCAGCGACAGGACAACTGCTTTAGTTGGCCTTGCTCTTCTTTGTTTCTCTCCTTCGCTAATCTCGCTTTCTGCAGAGAACCGGCAGTATTCATTGTTAATGTTCTTCTGCGCATCCAGCCTGTACTTCCTGGAACGTGCAATCAGAGAAAATTCTGCCGGCATGATGCTGTTTTCTTCCTTATCACTCTATCTGGCATTGCTAACTCACTATTCTTCTTTCATTTTTGCGCTGACACTCGGGATTTACGCACTGGTTCGCCTGTGGACAAGCAAGCCGCAGATCAGAGTGATCGCGGCGTGGATCGTTGGCCAACTCGGAGCCTTAGGACTGTGCGCGTTCTTATATGTCGGTCACATATCCAGACTGAAAAGCAGCGGACTCCCCGGTGAGATCGCGAACACATGGTTACGTGCTTCTATTTTCCACTCCGGCCAGGATCATTTCGCGGCTTTCTGTGCGCGGAATACGATCCGCCTGTTTCGATATTTCTTCAGCCATGGCACCATCGGAGTTTTAGGTCTGTTGTTTTTTGTACTAGCTATTGTCTCGTTGTTATTGGATAAAACTTCGCATCAGGATCCGCGGAATCCTACTTCGAGGCAGTCGGCCCTGCTGCTGGGATTGCCATTCTTGATCACGTTGAGCGCAGCACTGGCCGGGCACTATCCCTACGGAGGAACGCGCCATGACGCTTTGCTCGCCGGATTTGCGATGGCAGGCGTGAGCATTGGACTCACTCGCCCGTGGATTTGGAAGCGATGGTTAACCCCAAGTGCCATTACCGGCGCGCTCGTGGTTTGTAATCTCTTCTCCTCTCCGACTCCGCCCTACATGCTGCCCAGGAATCAGAATAAGAAACTCATGAATGCCGCCACCAGCTTTCTGCGCAAGTCGGTACCCGCGGGTTCAGTGCTCTTCACGGACTATCAGGGAGCTCTCATGCTCAGTTATTATTTTTGTCCGGCTAAGGTAGTTCCCTTTGAGCAGCCACCCCAACCACTTTTCAAGTCCGACTGCGGCGACTACCAAGTCATCACCTTTACTCAAACACTCTGGAGCTTTGAGGCGACAATTTTTCCTAAAACGCTGAACGAGATGCAGCAGACCTACGGGATGGGTTCAGATGCGACGGTATGGTTATTTCAGGCGGGATGGATTGACGAAACCGAAGATAAGTGGATCGCCGTACTAAAGCAGTACGGTTGTCATGAGCCACGGAATTTCGGACCGAATATCCTAATTTGCCGAATGACGCTAGACGGACTAAATCAACAGTTCGCACTTAGCAATTAGCATTTGGCCATGATGGGTTCCTGCCGTCTCAATAACTTCCTAATGACTGATCGGTCTTGTCCGGAGCACAGCTCCCTAAAAAGTCAGCTTTGCCCCCAGTTGGAATGCGCGAGGACCACCCGATCCAAATATTCCACCGGCCGTCGAAACCGGTGTGCCGAATCTGGAAGAGCGGGTTGGGTCAGTGCTATCAGGTACCAGGACGTTGAAGAATCCTGAATAGTCAGCATTGTTCACGCCAAGTATGTTGGCTTTGTTAAATAAATTGAATGCTTCGGCCAGGGCTTGCAGAGTATAGCGCTCCGTCAAGTGGAACTCTTTGGAGAGACGTAAGTCGAGCGAGTTGAAAGTGTCATTGAATCGCGCGTTGGGGGAAACCAGAGGCAGTGTGACGCCATTTGCTCCGCCATTCGCATTGATATTCGCAAGGGCCGCATTTAATTCGGCTCCGGTATGGAACTGCCGGCCACCCGCGTTGCGTCCCAGCTCAGGTACTCGTGTATTTCCATTGGGACCGGGATACAGGATATCCATGGGAACTCCTGAGCCATAAGTCCAGAGCGGAGACATTCGCAATCCGAAAGGCAGATCAAGCACTCCTTGAAGCACCAGACGATTACGCTGGTCGTTGGGCGTGGGACCGTATTCCCGATGCAGATCGGTAGGATCTACAGGCGGATAGCCAAACGGGATCTGGTCGTAGTTGGCATAATTCAAGGCCTTCGAAAGCGTGTACGCCCCATGGAACTGCATGTGTTGTGCGAAGCGATGGTCCAGGGTCAACCAGAGCGCGTCGTAGTGGGTGTTGGCGCTTGATTGCAACGATGTGACCGTCACCGGTCCGCCGGAGTCCGGATTGAACACGGCGCCTTGCGGCACGCCGATGATGAAGTGTGTCCCCAGGTTATGAATCCCGTCCGCGCGCACAACCCAGTTCTTGGCAAACTGATACTGAATCCCCAGGTTGAACTGTTGCACCATGGGATTCTGCATGTTGTTATCGATGATGTTGATGCCCTCGGAAGCGCCGCCCGCCCCCGGAATGATGAAGCCAGTGAAGGGATCAGAGAAAGTTGGTGCGCCGGGAACGAAATGCCCATTCGAATCTAAATAGTTGACGCTGCCCAGACGTACGTCGATGGGTAAAGCTCGGCCGTCCAGCCCGCGCTCCAGTGAGACGATCTCCAACGTCACCCGATCGTAATAAATGCCGTAGCCGCCGTGCAGACTGAGCTGCCCGCCCTTGCTGGCCAAGTTGAAGCCGATGCGCGGACCGAAATTGTTGGTGTCCTTGTGACGGTTGCCGTGCAGGAACGGGAGCAGGATGGGATTAATCTGATTGTAGTGCCCGACATTGTTTACGTCGGTGTCGAGCTCGTAGCGTAAACCCAGATTTAAAGTGAACTGCGGATGCAATCGCCAGTCGTCCTGCACGTATGTGGCGAAGTGATTATTGTTGGCGTCCGGGATAAGCAGCGGCACTGAGGGCTTGCCGCTGCGGATAGTTACCGCAAAGAGCAGATCCTGGTCATTGGTCAGGCCGTCATTGTTGTGATCAAAGTCTGCGAAGTCCTGGATAAATTCAATCGCGCCGCCCTGAAATACTCCCAGGTTGAAATCGGCCCCGATGTGCTGCACCTGTCCGCCGAAGCGAAGGTTGTGCTGCCCGTGAGTCCAATCCACGCCGTCATCCCACTGCAGCCGTTTCTGGCGGGTCTGCTGCGGGACGCGGTAGGAAGCGCCATCCGCGATGCTGGGAAAGTCGAGCTCAATCCCGGGCGCGACCGGATTGGTGCTATTGATAAAGTTGTTGAAACTGAAGCTGGCCCGGTTGAGTAACGTGGGACTGAGCACGCGCGTCCACGAAGTTTGGAAGGTTTGGAAATTGTTGCGCGCGTCCTGCCGTTCCGAAGCGGAGCCAATGGGAGCGCCTGACAGGAAACTGGCCCCACCGGTAACGCTCTGGCGTTCAATCGAATAATGCATCGCCAGGAGGTCCTTGCTGGAGACCTGCCAATCTCCACGCACGGTTCCCATGGGGTCGGTCAAAGGAGTGGAAGCAAAGCTATTGGTGATGGTTTGGTTCGCGGGATCGCGCGTTCCCACCAGGACTCCGCCCAATTCGTCGCGATACTCGAAGGCTCCGAACCACCAGGCTTTGTCTTTGACCAGCGGGCCTCCCAACGTTCCGGCATACTGCTGGCGGCGAAACGGTGGGGTTTCGCCAGCGGCGGCCGAGGCGTTAAACGTCGCAGGAAGAGCCTGGAGAACCTTGTCCCGTTCATAGAATGACGCCGAGCCGTGCAATGTATTGCTTCCGGACTTGGTCACCACATTTACGACGGAGGATCCCGAGCGCCCAACCTCGGCGGAAAAACGGTTAGTGGCAATCTGGAATTCCTGTACTCCATCTTCCGGGATATTGACTAGCATTCCGCCTACGACATCGTCGTTGTTGTCCATGCCATCGATGCTTACGTTGCCGCCGCGCCCCAACTGCCCGGCGGAAGAAATCACCACTGTGCTCGACTTGGTGGGATCGAAATTGGGCGCGATCGTATTGCCCGGGATGAGTAGTGCCAGTTCCAGGAAATTACGGCCATTCAACGGTAGATTGTCGATCTGCTGTGCGTCTATTACGCCATCCACAACAGAGGACACGGTATTGATAAGGGGAATTGAATCGCTGTCGTCGATCACAATGGTCGTCTTCTCTTGCTCGATGGTTAGCGGAAACCTCAAGCTAGCCTGCTGTCCAACTTCTAAACGGATAGTTGACGTCGCCGGTGCGAATCCTGCGGCCTCAACTCGTACTTCATACTGACCGGGTGCGAGGTTGTTAAACACGAAGAGACCGACGTGGTTGGTCACACTGGTACGCTGCACGCCCGTGCCCACGCTTCTTGCGGTCACCTGAGCGCCAATCACCACCGCACCTTGTGGGTCCGTGACGTCACCATTC
>DATHJP010000380.1:0-2575 GCA_035489695.1 Terriglobales bacterium | reverse complement strand
TACAAGATCCGGTCATACAGCTCTTCGATGCGCATGGGATGTTGATTGCCCAAAACGACAACTGGCACGACTCCACTCCGACCGCGATTAAGGCCACTCTACTGGCGCCGACCGACGATCGCGAAGCAGTCATCGTCGCGTCGCTTGCCTCAGGTAATTACACTGCGATTGTGAGCGGCAAAGGCGGGACCACCGGAGTGGCTCTGGTCGAAGCTTTTCGGCTGCAATAATTACCGCCAGCTAGTCTGGCTTAATCCCATCCGGCGGCTGACGGGCCAGATTTTAGGACCACGTAATCAGCCTCATTTCATGATCCTGTTGCAAATGCGGATGATTGGGAACAACCCGGATACTGAAGCCGTAGGCGCCTGACTCGCTCGCAGGAACGGCGCCGTGATAGACGTAGCTGCCGTCGCCGTTTTGGCTGGCTTGGTCCAATCGGGTGATGGCCGGATTTTTGATTCCGCCGTTCTCGGCTTCGCCATGATAGGCTTCCACCCGCACGTGTTGCGGATTCACCGACCCGAGATGAATACGGGCGCTCACCTGCACCGACTCTCCCACGGGAATGCTCTGGCGATCTTCATTGCCCACCTGAACGTCGTCGATCCGGACCTGCGACCAATCCTTTCGCATATCTGTTTTCCACTCGCTTAGCGCAGTTGCGGCGGCACAGCTGTTCTGGAAAAACTCGCGATAAGCTTTGGCGGCTGGGGCATAAAGCCGCTCGCTATACTCCATGACCATGCGATGCGTATTGAACACTGGCGTGACGCTTCGAATCGATTCACGCATGAGTTGTAGCCAGGCCAGGGGAAGTTTGCCGTCCGGTTTGGCATAGTAGAGGGGGATAATTTGATTTTCGAGCAACTGGTAGAGACTTGCCAAGTCGACCTCATTTTGAAAATCGGCAGAGCCATCCTTGATCTCGGCGCCGATGGCCCAGCCATTGTTGCCATTGTAGCTTTCACCCCACCACCCATCCAGCACGCTGAGATTGAGCCCACCGTTTGGAGGCGTTTTCATCCCGCTCGTGCCGCTGGCTTCCAGGGGACGAAGTGGATTGTTTAGCCAGAGATCGACGCCTTGCACCAGGCGACGGGCAATGTAGGTGTCGTAATCTTCAAGAAAGACGATGCGATTGTGGAATTCCGTCTGTCGCGAAAATCGGTAAACTTCCTGAATTAATGCTTTGCCGCCTTCATCTCTGGGATGCGCCTTGCCGGCGAAGATGAATTGCACCGGCCGTGTCGTGTCGCTTAACAGCCGCTGCAGCCGATCTTTGTCCGTGAATAAGAGCGCGCCCCGTTTGTAGGTGGCGAATCGACGGGCAAAACCGATGGTGAGAATTTCCGGATCAAGAAGGCGATTGGCCGCGCGAATCGATTCCGGCGATTCACCCACGCGCTCGCGTTGTATCCGCACCCGTTCACGCACGAACTGGATGAGACGTTGTTTCAGTTGTTGGTGTGTGTTCCAAAGCGCGGCGTCGGGAATATCGATCACGCGCCGCCAAAAATTTTCGTCCGTGAGATTCTCTTCCCAGGCCCCCAGGTATTTCTCATAGAGCGCCGAAAATTCCGGGGCCATCCACGTCTTGGTGTGAACACCATTGGTCAGGCTGGTGATGGGTACCTCGTGTTGCGGCACACCGAGCCAGACATCTTTCCAAAGTCCCCGGCTGACTTCTCCGTGTAATTTGCTCACCCCATTGGCATGACGACTCAAACGCAAAGCGAGGATGGTCATGCTGAAGGGATCGCTCGGATTCACGCGCGTCTGCCCAAAGGTGAAAAGTTCGTCGAACGGAATGCCAAGTTCAGCGGCGAAATCCCCGAAATATCTCCGCATCATTTCACGCGGGAAAGAATCGTTGCCCGCCGGTACCGGGGTATGCGTCGTAAAAACGTTGGCGGAGGTAGCGACTTGCAGCGCGGCATAGAAGTTCATCTTTTTTTCCGTGACGAGAAGGCGAATCTGTTCAAGCGCGAGGAAGGCAGAATGTCCTTCGTTCATATGAAACACTTCCGGCTCGAACCCGAGTGCATTCAGGGCGTGGACGCCACCAATGCCCAGAACCATCTCCTGGCGCATTCGCATTTCGAGATCGCCACCATATAGCTCGGCCGTAATAAGACGATCTTCCGCAGTATTCTCCGGCACATCGGTGTCGAGCAGATAAAGATCGACTCGGCCAACATGGAGTTGCCAAAGCTTGGCATAGACATCGCGATCTAGAATTCGAACCGGCACCAAAAGCCGATGCTCGCCCTGCCGCACTTCACGCAGCGGCAAGTGATGAAAATTCTGATTCAGGCTGATGGCGTGCTGCACGCCATCCTTATCAATCTCCTGTTTAAAGTATCCGTGGCGATAAAGAAGACCTACCGCAACGAATTTGATATCGAGATCGCTGGCAGACTTACAATGGTCCCCGGCAAGAATGCCCAGGCCGCCAGAGTAGTTGGGAATGGATTCGTGAAATCCAAATTCAGCCGAAAAATACGCGACGGGTTTCTGCAGCGTCGCGCCCGGACCGATTTTGCCGTAGGTATCTTTTCGGGTGAGATATTTC
>DATHJP010000379.1:0-3118 GCA_035489695.1 Terriglobales bacterium | reverse complement strand
CTCCTCGCTCTCCTGACGCAAACCGGCTGGGCGGGCCAGACCGCTTCCTCGGGGGGATCCGCGGTCGCACGCAATGGGCAGCACGACTTCGATTTCAGCATTGGAAATTGGAAGACAAGTGTGCGCCGCTTGGTCAAGCCGCTGAGCGGCTCAACTGAATGGGTCGAGGGGACCGGAACGGTATCTACCCGCAAGGTCTGGAATGGTCGCGCGGACCTCGAAGAGCTGACAATGGACACGCCCGCCGGCCGTCTCGAAGGCCTGGCGTTGCGGCTCTACAACCCGAAGACGCATCAATGGCGTCTTTACTGGGCCAACGCGAAGAAAGGCGTGCTTACGAGTCCACCGTCATTCGGTGCGTTCAAAGAAGGTCGCGGCGAGTTCTACGACCAGGAGACACTAAACGGAAAAAACATTCTCGTTAGAGAGCTCTTCTCCGATATAACGCCAAACTCTTATCACTTTGAGCAGGCATTCTCCGAGGACCTCGGCAAGACATGGGAATCGAACCTCATCGTTGATCTTACCCGCACCGGTGCCGAGCCCACCGCCGCAGCACTGAGCGAAGACCGAAATCACGACTTTGATTTCAACTACGGCCACTGGAAGGCTCACGTCTCACGGCTCGATGGTCAGCTGGTTGGCTCGACCAAGTGGCTGGAATATGACGGCGTCTCCGATGTCACTCCGCTCTGGAATGGCCGCGCCAACCTTATTGAAGTGCAGGTAGCAGGATCAGCCGGGCGCTTGGAAGGTTTGGGTTTGCGCCTCTATGATCCGGAAAGCCATCAATGGAACCTGAATTGGGCCAGCAGCCGCGATGGCATTATCGGTATGCCGCCGACGGTGGGCGGGTTCAAAGACGGTGGCGACGAGTTCCTTGATCAGGAGCTACTCGACGGAAAAGACATTTTCGTCCGCAACACCTACTCGAATATCACGAAAGACGGCGCGGTTTTCGAACAGGCATTTTCCCCGGATGGTGGGAAGACGTGGGAGAAAAACTGGGTAATTACCTTTGCGCGTGACAAGTGACTCCAATGGTATGAGGGATTCTTAAGCAAAGGCCTGAGATTGATCTGGCTCTTCGGTTTTTCCTGCCCAATCTCCCAATTCCGAACAATTTCATTGCTGCCTCAAAGCGCAGGAACACCATTTGCTTTATGGACTATTAGTCCCGCGAGTAAAAGCGGGTTCAAGGGCAATCAAAATAACTACTATATATGTTTGGATCTAACCCAAAAATTAGCTCGTCAACCCCAGCCTCCAAAGAAATTCATCAATCCGATTACGGTTCCGCTCCCAACAGGATATCCAGCGGCGTTTCTATCACGGGAGACGTAAAATTCAGCAGCGAATTGGTGATCGATGGCGAGGTGGAAGGAAACATTACATCAAGCGGGAAGTTAACCGTGGGCACCCATGCCACGGTGGTCGGCGACATCCGGGCCGGATTCGTCACTATCCAGGGCTTGGTGGAGGGGAACGTCCTCGCGGCCGAACGCTGCGCATTGCAAGCCGGTGCCAATCTACACGGCGACATCAAATCGCCGCGCCTCGCCATGGACGAAAATGCCAGCTTCGTCGGCAGCGCCACCATCACGGCGACGAGCGCGTAACTAAAGGGCAAGTTGATAGAGTAATAGGGATCAGTCCCCCCGTTTTGCAGCTTTTCAGCTCGAACCCAGCCCGCTCGAAACCGGTCTCCCCTGAATCTTTGCCTCTGGCGACATTCGCTCCGGCTCAGTCAAACGTTGCGCCGCCGCAGTCGGCGAATGGAGCGAAGGGGATGAGCAACATGGCCGGTTAAGCCGCGCGGGTAGCGGTCGAGGCAACGGGGGCGTGCCGAGATACAACGCGGCATGGCCGTGGCGGGGATCCAAATGAGACTGGCTGCCTCAAGCTGAGCGCCTAACCCAACGCACTAATGTCGCGCCGTCGACGTTTTCTACTTCCTTCTTTCTCCTTTCTACTTCCTCCCTGTTCCCCGCACCAAGAGTCGCGGAGCAGAAATCGGCAATACCAGCGGAAGAGCGTCAACTCCGCGTGATTATTGTTTACCGCGATGGTAGTTTCCTTGTCTCTCGTCACCGTCACTCGCCACTTTTGTCGTGAAGCGCCCGTTCGTCATTCTTTTCCTGTTTTTAATCGCCGCCGGCGCCGGTCTGTACATCGACTGGAATTGGAAACGACCACTTTGGCCGCGCGGGGGACGTTACTTCTTTCATCGCGTTGAGCTGCCAGTGCCATCATTCCGCCAATCCGACGAACGATGGAGCGACGATCCTCTCGGTGGTGTTCCGGACAACGGTACGCTTGGTGGCCAGGGCTGCGCTGTGGCAGCGGCAGCGATGGTATTCAAGTTCTACGGTATCGAGACCGATCCGCAGCAGTTGAACTGGTTTCTCACAGCCGTCGATGGATATACCGACCACGGCTGGCTTTATTGGGACCGCGCGGCGTGGTTGGCGCCAGACCGTCTTCGACATGTCTACGAAGATTTGCCGTCTTATCAGCTGATCGATTCGAATCTCGCCCATGGCAATCCCGTGATCGTGCGGGTTCGGCTAGCCAATGGCATGACACACTTTGTAGTCATCGCAGGCAAGGATGGGTTTGATTATCTTGTGCGTGACCCCGGCGGAGGTGCCGCGAAAGGGTTCTACCCGTTGCGCGAGCTCAACAGTGACATCGAAGCGCTGCGCTTCTACCAACCGCTAACGAACCCTGGTCAGCACCTGTCCGCACAACGCTGAACTCGTGCAGTGTAAATTTAAAGTGGATTGCGCCCATCGCCTTTCCCCTATCCATAGTAAGCTCCTCAGTCCGCTTCACTGGTGAAACATCGCTCAATTAGCCTCTTATTTGTCATTGTCGCTCTCGTGCTCGCCGCTCTCATCGTTGCGGATTTCGTGCGCGAAGAGCGCGGGCTCAGGCTGCGCCAGACCATTCTGGCCGAGCTTCAGCCGGTCGCATTGAAAAACTGCACGCTGAAACGCTTCGGCAGCGCGAATGATGGCGGATACCTGATGTGCGAAAATCTGATCGAGCCGATCGGTGCGGCCTATTCCTACGGCGTTGGCAGTAACGATGACTGGGGATGCGAGGTGTCACGCCG
>DATHJP010000378.1:0-2327 GCA_035489695.1 Terriglobales bacterium | reverse complement strand
GCTGAAACAAAATTGTAAGGCTCCACGCCCATATTTAGAAAGCGGCCAATCACGTCCACCACGTTGTTGGCGTGGACGGTGGTAAACACCAGGTGTCCGGTGAGCGCCGATTGAATGGCGATCTGGGCTGTCTCGGTGTCACGAATTTCGCCGACCATGATTTTGTCCGGATCATGACGCAAAATCGATCGTAAGCCGCGAGCGAAGGTCAGCCCCTTTTTCTCATTGACTGGAATCTGAGTTACCCCGCGAATCTGGTACTCAACTGGATCTTCGATGGTGATGATCTTGTCTTCGTCAGTCTTGATCTCGTTGACGGCGGCGTACAGAGTAGTGGTTTTACCGCTGCCCGTAGGTCCAGTAACCAGCACCATTCCATAAGGCTCGGCAATGTAGCGCCGGAATTTTCGCAAGTCCTCTTCGTCAAAGCCAACCACATCGAGGACCAGCTTGTGGAACTTCTCACTCATCGACTCTTTGTCGAGCACGCGAAGCACGGCGTCTTCACCGTGTATCGAAGGCATGATGGAGACGCGGAAGTCGATGGGACGCTCAGGCTGTCCGTATTTCACCCGGAAACGCCCGTCTTGCGGAACCCGTCGTTCAGAAATATCCAACTCGCTCATCACCTTGATGCGGGAGATGATGGTGGTGTGATGCTCCTTGCCGATGGGCGGCATGGCCTGGGTCAGCACTCCGTCAATGCGGAACTTGATGCACACCGAATCATCGCGGGTCTCAATGTGAATGTCACTCGCGCGCCGTTGCAAAGCGGTAAATATCGTTGTATCCACCAGACGAATGATAGGGCTGATGTCACCCTGAGCGGTCAGCCGGTCAATAGAAATGCTTTCGTCGCCGCCGGCCTCATCTTCCCGGATTACATCCAGGGTGAAACCTTCGCTGGCATCCTGGAGAACTCGTTGCGACTGTTCGGTCTTCTTGAGGATTTCGCTGATTTGCGCCAGGGTTGAAACTTTGGTGACGATGCGCTTGCCCAGCAGGAGGCTGATCTCGTCGATCATCATCAACTGGCTGGGGTCGGCGATGGCGATGGCCAGGCGTCCGTCCTGAGTTTCCTCGAGAGGAATGAAGTTGTAGCGGAACATCAGGTGCACAGGAATCTTCTTGAAAAGATCGTGGTGGAGCTGGAAATTATGCAGATCGACGAACTCGCAGCGATAACGACGCGCGACATCCTGCGCTTTTTCCAAGTCGTCGGCATGAGCGGCGGGCGCTATGCGTCCGCCATTCTCACCGTTCACGAACACTGATTTTTTCTCTGCCATTCTTGGCATTCCAAATCTACCTGCAAAAGCCCAGAGCCAAGTTCCGACGTCTAGTGAAGAGCGCCGCCCGATCCTAGAGTAAAGATCGGCATATATAGGGAAATCAACACTCCACCGACGAATACCGCCATGATGATCAGAATTAGGGGCTCGATCAATGCCATAGCCGCGCCCAGCGCGGTTTGAACATCCTCTTCATAAAATTCCGCCACCGAGTTCAGCATGGCGGGCAAAGCGCCGGTAGATTCGCCCACCTCGATCATCTCAACCGACAAATCGGGAAACATCTTTTGTTCTTCCAGACTGCCTGCCAACGTCCGACCTTCCCGCACCCGCGAAGCGGCTTCCGAAACGCCAATCAAGATTCTTCGGCTGCTCATGGACTCGCCTGCGGTCTCCAGAGCCTGAACCAGGGGAAGACCTCCCGAGAGCAACGTCGATAACATGCGGGCAAAATTCGCCACCTGGTATTTCAACCAAATTTGGCCCAGCAGCGGAAGCCACAAAATGGCGCGGTCGATATGTTCCGCTCCGCGCTCGGTGTTCTTCCACCGCCAGACGAGCACCACAAGCAACACCAGGGCAATCGCGAACACCGGTGCATACTTCTGTGCATTGGTGCCCACCGCCAACATGAGCACTGTGATGGCGGGCAGCTTTGCGTTCAAGTTTTCAAATAGCTTGGCGAATTCCGGAACGACATAAGTGATCAGGAAAACCAGCATCACCAACACCACAGTCACCAGCAGTGCCGGATAAACCAATGATACGGCCAGCTTCTTCTTGAAGGTCAATGCCAGACGCTGAAACGAGATGTAGCGCCCCAATACTTCTTCCATGTTGCCGCTCTTCTCTCCTGCCAGCAGCGTAGTGGGGTAGATCTTCGGGAATGCCCCTTGTCCGGCGAATGCAGCGGAAAGCAACTCGCCGCTTTTAACCCGATCGCGAACGTTTTCCAACAAGGATCGTAGATAAGCATCTTTTTGACGCTTAATGAGCAATTCCAGCGAGTTCAGGATAGGTAATCCCGCCTTGATC
>DATHJP010000377.1:0-3213 GCA_035489695.1 Terriglobales bacterium | reverse complement strand
CGTCTATCGAAAACTTGACAGTGCTGCCAGCCGGCCGAGCAGCTCCTAACCCAGCCGAACTCCTAGCATCCGGTAAAGTCACCGGGGCCGCCTTCGGAGAATTGTTGAATGATGCCCTCCTTCATTTCGAACGAATTGTCGTGGACAGTGCGCCAGTGAATGCGGTGAGCGATACGCTTATCCTTGCTCGCAGTGTGCAGACTTTGTGCATCGTGATTCGCAGCGGTCGAACGCCGCGGCGTGCAATTGCTAGGGCTTGTCGACTAGTTCACCAGGCGGGTCACACTCCTGATGGACTTGTGTTGAATTGCATGACTCGAAGCGGGGATGCTGGCTACTACAGTTATTATTATCCGGGCAAATACGACAGCGCTGTTTATGGAAGCAGCGACACCGGGCGATCCGCGTAAGACGCCTGAAACAACCCTGGATCGACGACTTGTCCACGAGCAACGCTCATTCCAGCCCGATCTCTCGATCAATAGCCGGTGTCTGACCGCTCCGCTGACAGGCGTGCAGCGTTACCTGCTGGAACTTCGCCCTTATTTTCAACAAGGAGTGGAGTGGCTGCAGCCTGAACGTCGGCTCTCCAAAATCGGTGGCCATCTCTGGGAGCAATTTGCGTTGCCACTCCGGTTTTCACGCCGTCTGCTCTGGAGCCCGGCTAATACGGGCACACTCGCCGTTAGCCGCCAGGTGGTCACAATTCATGACGCATCTACCCTTGATCATCCCGAGTGGTTCGCGTGCCAATTTGCCGCCTGGTACGGTTTTCTGCTCCCACGGCTTTGTCGAAAGGTGCGCGCCATCATTACCGTCTCGCACTTTTCGAAAGCGCGGCTTGTGGAGACGTGTGGCGTGTCTCCCGAGAAAGTGTTTGTCGTGCACAATGGAATTAGTGTTCCGACAGGACCTGCTGAGCCGATGGCTGAGGAGCGCGACTTCCTCCTTTGTGTAGGAACGTTAGAGCCTCGGAAAAATCTCCTGCGCCTATTAGCGGCGTGGCGGAAAATCGCGCCCTCCCATACCGAGCTGTGGATCGCCGGTGCCTCGGGTCGGGTGTTTCGCGAAACCACGCTCTTAGATCTCCCGGCGCGAGTGCGGCTGCTTGGACAATTGGATGACGCACAGCTGGCGGCCCTCTACGGCACGGCGCGCGCTGTGGTCTACCCTTCGCTTTATGAGGGCTTCGGCTTTCCTCCACTCGAAGCCATGAGCCATGGGAAAGGAGCGCTTGTTTCAGACATCCCTTCCCTCCGCGAAATCTGCGGCTCGGCGGCGCTCTACTGCGATCCACTGCGAGTGGAAGACATCGCGGAGAAGCTCGACAGCGTGATTCGCAATCCTGACAAAATCTTCCCCGATGCCGCTCATCTGAAGGAACATGCGGCGCAATACACCTGGGAGCGTTGCGCCCGGGAAACTTCTGCGGTTTTGAAAGGGCAACTCGCTCGATGACGGATTTCACATTGTCACAGCAAAACGGGGTTGTCCTGGCTCATCATTGGCTGGTCGGGATGCGTGGCGGTGAAAAGGTCTTGGAAGAGCTCTGCCGAATTTTTCCCAACGCTCCGATCCATACTCTAGTGGTGCGACGCGACAGATTGAGCAGCCTTCTTCGCGAGCGGCGAATTGTCCCCTCGCCACTCCAGTGGGTTCCGGGCGCGACGCGGCACTACAAAAAAATGCTCCCGCTCATCGCACCGGCGATCGCGCTCATGAAAGTTCCGCGCAGAACTAAGCTAGTGATTAGTTCCGACGCCAGTCTAATCAAAGGGCTTTGGGTCCCCCGACAAGCTGTCCACATTTGCTATTGCCATTCGCCGCCGCGTTATATTTGGGACATGAGCGAGGTCTACATGCAGCAGACAGCTGGCCTCGGCGACTTTGGAAAATGGACTTTTCGAAAAGCAATCGAGCCTTTGCGAAGATTTGATCGCGCCGCGGCGGAGCGGGTAACACGATTCATCGCCAACTCAACTTTTGTTCAAGAGCGCATCTCCCGGTTCTACAAACGCAAAGCGGAAGTGATATTTCCGCCGGTGAATGTCGACAGCTTCAGTCCCACCCGGCCCAGGGATGACTTCTATTTGCTTGTGAGCGAACTTGTGCCTTATAAACGAGTCGATTTGGCGGTGCGGGCATTTGCCGATGTAAACCAGCGTCTCATCATCATCGGTGATGGATCGGAGAGAGCCGCCCTGGAGAAGCTGGCCACGCCGAATGTTGAGTTCCTAGGCTACCAGCCATTCGCGGCACTCAAGGAACACTACGAAACCTGCCGAGCTTTTCTTTACCCTCAGGTTGAAGATTTCGGAATCACGGCTGTCGAGGCGCAGGCCGCAGGTGCCCCTGTGATTGCATTCGGGGAAGGCGGAGTTCTCGACAACGTCCGGCCAAACGAGACCGGATTATTTTTCGATCAACAAACTCCTATCGCTTTGGCCAAAGCAGTGCGCGATTTCGAAGAACGACTGGATGAGTGGGATGCGAAGCTGTGCCGTCAGAACGCCGAACGTTTTCGGCCGGAGCGGTTCCGGCAGGCGCTGTGCGATTTCTTGGTGACGGAGGGCTTTTTGTGAATGTCAACCCGCTGTTCTCAGTCGTCCTGCCGGTCTTATGACGAAGCATTCACACTGCTGGCGTGAGCGGTTAGAATAAAAGTGCATCGAAGGAAACTCGCACAACGTGCTCGCGCAGACCTACACCACTTTCAAAATTCTCGTTGTAGATGATAACCCCACCGATGCCGCACCCAATCTTTTGGCAATGGGGGGAGGCAGGTTCGCGCGTGAGCGTGGTACCAGCAAATAATGGCAGTGTGGCAGCGGCGCGAAATTCCGCCATCAGCGTCGCGCGCGACGAATTTATCGGCCTGATCAAATTTGATGACCTGGCATCCTTAGAAAATCATTTGGCCGGTCGACGGATGCGCTAATCACCGGCTGGTCCATGCGGGTCGGTGAAGATCGCTGAGAATGGAGCGATAGTTATCTTCTTAACCCGCAGGTAATGGTAAGCATCCTCTAATCTTTCAATATAAGTTCACTGTTGTCGGTCAGGTCCAGAAATTCGTCGCCAACAGCATGTTTTAGATGTACTTGACCGCAGCGCTGGATCGCAGCGTCCGTTCGACTCCTACCTGGAATTCTTATCCATGATGGTAATTCTTTCAATTCAGAGCGGTGGGGATTCTTTATGGCGCAAAGGTGA
>DATHJP010000376.1:0-2788 GCA_035489695.1 Terriglobales bacterium | reverse complement strand
ACACCAGTAACCACGGACCGACGGAATCGATCTCTCGTCTCTTCAAAGTGCACTGCCGCTGCGGAAACCCAGGGGCCGATCAGACGATTAGCAAGACCGGGCACTACGTTGGGTTCAAATGCCAGAGTCGGAATGCGCATTCGTGCGGCAGCCAGCATGGCTGGACCGGAAGCGTATCCGCCAACGCCGATCACCACGTCGGGACGAAACTCAGAAAGGATTCTCCGCGATTCCCATACAGATCGTGGCAAATCGAAAATAGTCTTTACGCGTTTCTTCAGACTGACGTTTTTTAGCCCGCCTACTTCAATTAGTCGTAGCGGAAATCCGGCGGCAGGGACAAGGCGGTTCTCAATACCTCGCGAGGTACCGATGAATAGGACTTCGGCTTGATATTTTTTTTGAAGTTCTTGTGCGATGGCGAGAGCGGGGATGACGTGTCCGCCAGTACCGCCTCCCGCCAAGATGGCTCGCATGGAGTGAATATAAACCACAGGGGGACTGCAGAGGGCGGCGCTGCCCTGGGAATTGGCGAACTGCGCTCGCTGAACAGCCGAGTCGGCTGTTCCTACGTGAGCCTTGCCACATCCATCAATCCGCTTGCTTGCTGATGTTCAGGAGCACACCCACACACGCCAGCGTGACAAATAGTGAGGAGCCTCCATAAGAAATGAAGGGCAGGGGAATGCCTTTGGTAGGCATCAATCCCAGAACCACACTGATGTTGATAAAGGCTTGCACCACCACCATGCTGGTAATCCCGACCACAAGGAAGCGGCCAAACATGTCCTGGGTTCGCAGAGCCGTACGAATACCGCGCCAGAGGAATATGGCGAACAACACAACTATCACGAGTGCGCCGACCAGTCCCAGCTCCTCTGCGGTTACGGCAAAGATGAAATCGGTGTGCGGCTCGGGAAGATAAAAGAGCTTCTGTTTCCCTTCCATGAGGCCTAATCCGGTGATGCCGCCGGTACTCACCGCTATCAGCGATTGAATAATGTGGAAGCCGCGGCCTTGCGGATCCGAATAGGGATCCAGGAACGCCAGAATGCGGTCCCGGCGATAGGCCACATGAAAGATCAGAAAATAAAGCGGCAATAGAGATGCACCAAATGCATATCCGAGATAGCGCAAATCTAGACCGCCGACGAATAGCATGCAGATGGTGATTGCGGCACAAGCAATGGCGGTTCCTAAATCAGGCTCAAGGATGATTAATCCGAGAAAAACCAGAGTTGGAATCACCGCGGGCAGCAACGTGGTCCGCAGATCGTTCATCGACTTGGTGCGACTCTCAAGGAAATATGCCAGAAACAGAATCAGCGCGGGCTTGGCCAACTCCGATGGCTGAAGGGAAAGTCCGCCCCAGTGAATCCAACGATGGGTGTTGTGCGCCCGGTCCAGGAAAAATACCGAGATGAGCATCACCATGGTCGTGCCTAGCAGCAAGAACACGGCTGCAGGATTCTTATAGCGACGATAATCAACTTTCATCGCCACTGCCATGGCCACGACTCCGGCAACTGACCAGGCAAGCTGCCGCAACAAAAATGTGTAGCCTGATCCATATCGCTCCTTGGCGATCACGGCTGAGGCACTGAACACCATCACCAGGCCGATAAAGACCAACAACAGGGCCACGGTAAATAACCAGCCATCGACACTAACGCGCTTTGCCATGCAGAGGCATCATTTCACCACGGAGCGACAAAGAGGCGGACAAGATTCTTTGAGAATCGCTGGCAGACATGTGACTACTTTGGTTCTGGGTTACGCGGTTCGTTAGAGCGAGGTCAATTTCGCGTCTTCGGCAAGTGCCTGCACCAGTTGTTTGAATACGCGTCCGCGTCCTTCGTAATTTTGGAACTGGTCGAAGCTGGCACAGGCGGGGGCGAGCAGGACGATATCTCCGGCCGCGGCTGTGGATGCAATCCGCTTGACGGCTGCGTCCAGCGTTTCGACGTGGACGATTTCCGCCGAACCTTCGATCTGCGACTCGATCTTCTCCGCTGCCGCCCCGATCGTGTACACCTTCTTCACTCGCCGGCGCAGGAGATCTTTGAGCACGCTGTAATCGCTGCCCTTGTCCTTCCCGCCAAGAATGATATGGATGTTTGCCGGAAAAGAGTCCAGCGCCTTGATGGTGGCGTCCACGTTCGTAGCTTTGGAGTCGTTGTAGTATTCCACGCCGCGGATCGTAGCCACATATTCCAACCGGTGCTCCACCGCCTTGAAGTCGCGGACGGCCCGGCGCATCGCGTCAGACTTGCAGCCCATAACCTCGCCAACGCAGATCGCGGCCAGAACGTTTTCGAGGTTGTGCGCTCCCTTCAGCAGGAGTTCGGAGATGGGCATGATTTCAGTCTGCGTTTTCGTGTCACGGAAGATAATCTGGCCATCTCGCGTGCATGCGCCTTGATTCACTTCTTTTTGGCGACTGAACCAGAAAACCTTTGCTCGTGTTCTGGCAGCGAGCGCCACGCAAGTGGGATCATCAGCGTTCAACACCGCGAAATCGCTTGCCTGTTGATTTTCAAAGATGCGCGCCTTGGCATCGACGTAGGCCGCGAAGGTGCGATGACGGTCCAGATGATCCGGGGTAACGTTGAGCACCACACCGACTTTGGGACGGAAGGTCTGGATAGTTTCAAGCTGGAAACTGGAAACTTCCAGCACAGCGATCGTCTCCGGTGTTGCACCTTCTACCAGCGAAATCGCGGGCGTACCAATATTGCCCCCGACTATCGTGGGGAAACCACCTGCGGCAATGATCTCCCCGGCCAAT
>DATHJP010000375.1:0-4568 GCA_035489695.1 Terriglobales bacterium | reverse complement strand
GGGCTGATGCGGCCAGGCTGGATGCTTTCGTTTGGCAACAAATGCGTGCTGCCAGCAGTGCCGGAATGAGAGCGCTCGCGAGCATTGTGAATTGACCAGCGATTGCGGCCCTCAAATCGATTAAGAAATCGTAGTTGACCAGCGCGCGTCGTTTTCTCAGTATTTCCATATGGGCGGCGGCGGTGAACATTCATGGCGGAGCAGCTCTCCCACACCTCCTTCGACAGAAAGCCGAGGGGGCGGTGATGGAGGCTTGGGCGGACAGCCCGACATTGACCCGTGTGACATCGTTTTTGAAACCATCCTCTCGTCCGTAGATGTCTCGGAATTAGGACGAGCTTCGGCCGGAGAGGTTTTGCAAGTCGAGACGGTGCTGGAACAGCAAATCGAGCGGCTTTGCGTTAAGCGCGGCAACGCCACCGTGGGTGTAATCGCCAATCCGCGCGGCACTGAGGTGCTCGCCTGCATGAAACGCGGCAATCATTACGTCGCTCGCGTAATCGACGTGCGCGGGAATCACTGCCGCGTCCGAGTGGAGCGAATGTGACTTCCAGAAGTCTCGCGGTCGCCGGAGGGTATTACGAGGAAATATGTGCAGAACCGTATTGGCATGAATCCTTCGGATCGGGGGGCCGGGCGGCGGCTGCGGTGAGCGGTCGCGGAGCTTCGATCCAATTATTTACATATTGTCCGGCGAACCACGAATCCGGACTCCGCCACTTCGCCTCGACTCTGGGTTTTAGCGTTACGCCCAGCCCTGCCTCGTCGAAGATCCAATTTAGGTATCTCCACTGGCTCCGCTCTCCCGCGATTCTCCCGCCACGCGAGCAATTGGAAAAATTGCCGCCTATACGAGTCGAGGGAGAAGCGGTGCTGCGCTTTGGACTTTACGAAGGCGACGCCGTTATCAAAGCACAGCGAGCCGTTTATGATCCCCAAGACGGAATTCGATCGACGGCATTTCATGAGAACGGCTCAGATGCCGAGGAATTGGTGATCGTGTGCAATTACGGCGAGGGCGTGCACCTCACAGGAGAAAGAGACCCGCGACGGATTATTTCCACGATGCTTGGGGCTCCCCGCGTGGGTGCCGTCCTGCTCAAGGGGGCATGGGAGGGCCTCTTGGCTGCTACCGAATCGACTCACGAACACATTGAGCCGATCCCCACACGTAGCGTTTTCAAAGTTGGTTCCGGGGACATTCTGTCGGCGGAGTTTTCATATCACTGGGCCGTCCTTGGGCTCGACCCCATAGCGGCTGCCAGAGAGGCGAACCAACGGGTCGCCTATTATTGTGAGAACGCCTCATTGCCCATACCGCAGACCGTCTCGATAACTCCCGCAACAATTCCCCTCTTGCCCCCAGTCGATGGGGAAGAAAAGCGATTCGATGTGTACCTGGCTGCTCCATTTTTCAATGCCGGCCAGCTTGCAGTCGTAGATGAGATGGCGCTGTTGCTTTCGCAGGCCGGGGTTTCCACATTCTCTCCGTACCACCATGTGGGCCTGGGTGAATCCGCGAAGGTTGCGGCGCAAGACTTGGCCGGGCTTGAATCGAGCCGTTTCGTTTTGGCGTGCCTGGATGGATACGACCCGGGAACCGTGTTCGAAATCGGTTACGCCCGTTCGGCCAAAATCCCGGTGTTGATCTATTCACCAAACATTGGAGAGCCGCACATCACGATGTTCGCGGGCACCGGCTGCGAGATCGTCCGCGATTTCACATCGGCGATTTACCGGGCGATATGGTGGGCGAAGGGAAAATGAAAACGGGCCTTTTGCTCTCCGGGGGGATCGATTCGTCTGCGCTCGCAGCTTGGAAACGGCCGAATATCTGTCTGACGATTGATTACGGGCAATTCGCCGCAGACGCGGAGATTTATTCTGCCAGCCAGATTTGCCAGGAACTCGGACTATCTCACGAGGTGGTTCGCGTGGACTGTAGAGCGTTGGGATCTGGCGATATGACAGGAACCCCACCGCTGCCTTGCGCTCCCGTTCCCGAATGGTGGCCATTCCGCAACCAACTGCTTGTCACATTGGCGGCCGTTCGTTTGTCCTCCGACGGGGTCGAGCAAATCATGATTGGAGCCGTTCGATCTGATTTCTGCCACCGGGATGGAACCGCACAATTCTTTGATTTGCTCGATGCGGCACTGGCGTATCAGGAATTGGGAATCCGCGTTTCGGCTCCGGCGATAAGCATGTCGTCGGTCGAGTTGGTAAAATCTTCTGGGATCACCCCCTCGCACCTGGCATTGACACACTCCTGCCATACGGGACGGCATTCTTGCGGGCGCTGCCGCGGATGCCAGAAGCACTTTCAGGTGTTCCAGCATCTTGGACTGGAAAGAACTGCGGCCGGTTAACAAACAAGTATCCTCCTTTTTGCACGCTGTATGAGCGATTACTTTTCATTGCCAGGCGGCTTCATCGTTGTTGAAACGACCGTTGACGACGGCGTTTACGGTACGGGCCGACCTGAATTGCCGCTGTTGATCGTGCCGCTGAGGATGGTTCTGCGCGCTCCGAAGACTCCGCGTGCAGCCCTGTATTTCCGCGAACTGCGTTGCCGAGTGTCTCCGTTCGACGGCGCTCATGTGGCAATCAGCCGGCCCAGGCGTTTGGAGGTTCGTTTGTGCTCCGGCCACGAAGTATCAAACCATACTGCGCTTCTGGAAATCCCTCTTGATGATCGCAGAATATCCCTCATCGAACGCTTGCGAAAGGGCGGCGACGTAAAACTCCGTCTGGACTGTGAGATATCGGTTGAAGAGCTTGTCGAATTGGGCCAATCGGAGGACGGGTTTCCCAAGGAAGTCTTTGGACTTAGACAGCACCATTGCTTGCAGTCTCAGATAAACGTTGTCATTCCTCGTTCAGCGTGGATCGAACGCGTGCTTCCGCAAACAGGATTCGGCCAAGTCCACATCTTGGAACTACCCGCCATTCCGATTGAACAGTGCGCAGGGTTGAAAAAAGCGTTCGACGCTCTCCAACAAGCCCAGAAACTCGAAAAACAAGGCTTTTACAATGAAACGGTTGCTAAGTGCCGTTTAGCTTTGGAACCATTTTTTGAGATGACTGATGGCACGAACGCCAAGGGAGAGAAAACCAAAGTGCCCGTATTGAAGAATTCCTGGGAGAAGCGGCTTGGAAAGGCCACATACGATTGGTTGAACGGATCGCTGGTTGCGATCAAAGTGCCGGGGAATCAGGCGAGTCATTTGTCATCTACCAACTTTGGACAATTCGAAGCGCAAATGCTTTTGATCGTCGCCACGGCGTTGCTTGCATACGCCTTGAAAACGCAACCTGACGCGGAAAGCTAATTCGGCGTATCCCCAACAATCCCAGTGCCTGGCTGGCTTGGGACAACAGTTAATTGATGATTGGAATATGAATTTGCCCGCTTTTGTAACAAAGAGACTCGCCTCTCTCGATCAGCCTGATCCTGAGAGTATTGCGATTGCCATGCGACAATTCTACGAACGCCCTATAAGATTTTTTCGTTCTTTTATAGGCGCGGACCTGCACTATCACCTTGGACATTTCCCAAGCAAGGACGTTTCCTTGAACCAAGGAATGCGCAACGCTGTCGATGCGCTTGTTGCAGTCGCCGAGGGTGTCGCGTTTCATCCCCGCATTCTCGATATTGGATGTGGCTGGGGTGGGCCCGCCGATCAGCTTATCACTCGCCTCGGTGCTTCCTTGGTATGTATGACGATTAGTTCGCGGCAAGCATGCTTTACACGGCGACGACTTCGCCGGTCGAATGCAAAGGTCTATGAACTGGATATTGAGCACGATTCACTACCGGAGTTAGAGCCATTTGACATAATCTGGGTGTACGAATCTCTCGAGCATATGGTTGATCCTGGTCGCGTGCTGCGCCTGCTTCGATCGTTAATTCTCCCAAACGGGAAGTTGCTCATTGCAACATCGTGTAGCGGCAACGCAGCCGACACACAACTCTATAGCACCCATTTGGGCGTGCAACCACTTGGCACCATGGAGCATCTTGGCAAATTACTAATAGAGAATGGTTGGTACCCAGAAAAGATTGTTGATTGCACCAAAATCACTCTACCTGGCTGGGAGAAATGGAGGGTTGGACTTCGCAATATGAGGGGAGGTAAGTTCTGGCAAGAGGCAGAACGATTGGAGATGGAATATAATGTGGCCGAGCAATTGTACGCTGTCAGCCACCTTCGGTCGGTGCAATTAATGGCTTCTCCATGGAAATGAGTAAACCTTTCGCGATTTGGGAAGAAGTATGTTCGAGTTGAAACTTGAAACGGTTGGCGGACGCCTAGTGATGACAGGACTCGCCACAGTCGTGTGGCTGGCCACCGTTTCTGTGCGGTATGGCTGGTCGCCTATGGTCGCCTTAATCGGATTCCTCATACTGCTTTTCGTAATCCCATTTACTCCTCGGCTCAATAAAGTCTTACCAAGTCCGACCGCATTGCTTCCAAAACCTCCCCGCAGAATCACAACGACCTTGCTAGAGTTCGTTCTCTATGGCGGCTTTATTGGTCTGGTGACTTATCAATCTGTCGGATTGG
>DATHJP010000374.1:0-4142 GCA_035489695.1 Terriglobales bacterium | reverse complement strand
AAACGCCTTCAGCAAGAAGCGACGTCGTGACGTACGATCCCTTGCCGGTTCGCTCGCGGCGGTAAAGCGCCGTCACAATCGCGGAATACAGGCCCACAGCCGTGGCATTGTCCCCGCTGCCGGCGACCGGCCACGTCGGCGGCGCGCCGGCGTCGCGGGTCATGGATAACAAGCCACTCCGGGCCCAGTAAGCCGTGATATCGAATCCCGGAAGTTCGGCGTCCGGACCTTTTTCACCGAAGCCAGTGAGATCCGCATAGATAAGGCGCGGATTCCACTTGGTTACATCGTCATACTCCAGCTTCAATCGCTTGCGCGCCGGGTGCGGCGTATTGACGATGAGCACGTCGGCCCACTTGACAAGTCTCTCGAGCACTTCCTGAGCGGCTGGAGATTTCAGATCGAGCGTGATGCCGCGCTTGTTGCGATTTGCCAGGTGAAAGGGATAGGGGTCTTTGGAGCGCGGCTGTGGGGGGATGTTGTGCCCCTTCCTCCAGGCATCTCCACTCGGCGGCTCCACTTTGATGACGTCAGCCCCGAAGTCAGATAGAATTACTGCTGCGCTTGGGCCCGCGATGAAACTCGCCAGCTCCACGACCTTCAATCCCGAGAAAATATTATCACTCATTTGCTTTCCTTCCATTCATGTATCCGGTTGTGCTTGTTTGTTTCTCCTATCGCCCTCGAAATTGCGGCGATCGCTTTTCAAGGAAGGCCGAAGTCCCTTCCTTCTTGTCCTCGGTTCCGGCGCACAGCCCGAAGAACGAAGCCTCCAGCGCCAGGCCCTCGTCCAGGCTCGTCTCCAATCCTTTGTTCACCGCTTCAAGCGAATACCTGATGGCGACCGGAGCGTTGGAAAAGACTTGTTTCAGAATCGCTTCGGCGCGGCTGATCAGATTGGCGGCGGGAACGACTTCGTTGACCAGACCGATGCGCCAGGCCTCCTGGGCACTGATGATTTCGCCGGTAAGGATGAGTTGCAAGGCCCGGCCTTTTCCAACCAGACGAGGCAACCGTTGTGTTCCGCCGGCGCCGGGCAGGACTCCAAGTTTCACTTCGGGCTGTCCGAATTTCGCAGTCTCCGAGGCGATCCGAATGGTGCAAGCCATAGCCGTTTCACAACCGCCGCCGAGCGCGAACCCGTTGATGGCCGCGATCACCGGTTTACCCAGGTTCTCAACCAGGTTAAGCACGGCTTGTCCATTGCTGCTGGATTCCTCGCCCTCGACCGCCGACAGGTGAGCGAGTTCGCTGATGTCTGCTCCCGCGATGAATGCCTTGTCGCCAGCCCCGGTCAGAATAGCGCCGCGCACCTCGTCATCATCGCGGGCTTCTCCAAAGGCAGCGCGCAGGTCTTCCCACGTTCTCCCATTCAGCGCATTGAGAACCCTGGGACGATTGAGCGTCACGTAGGCAATGGCGCCCTTTTTCTCGTATAATACATTCTCAAGTATTAGAGCCGCCGTTGGCGTCTCTGCTGCCTGTGCTGGTGGCGTAACTGTGGTTATTGAACTCATAAATTCTGTTGAAACGTTTGTTGATAATTTGTGTTCGTTGACGGAGTCACAGAAAGGCGCTGAAACCCGTGATCGCCTTGCCCACAATCAGATTTTGCATTTGGTAAGTGCCTTCGTAGGAGTAAAGAGCTTCAGCATCCGCGAAGAAACGGCCGACGTTGTACTCGGCAGCAATGCCGTTGCCACCCAACAACTCGCGTGCCCAGGCCACCGTCTCGCGGCACTTGGCTGTGGTGAATGCCTTGGACAGAGCGGCGCGAGCATCGGTTAGCTTGCCTTCGGCTTCGAGTTGAGCCGTGCGAACCACCATGCACTGGGAAGCGGTGATGTTGGCCAGCATTTTGGCAAGCAGGTCCTGAACGAGCTGAAACGAGCCGATCGGCTTGCCGAACTGCAAACGCTCCTGGCAATACTTGAGCGCATTCTCATAGGCGCCCATGGCGCAGCCGGTTGCTTCCCACCCAACGAAATAACGGGTACCTTTTAATACCTTCGCCGTATCGCGAAACGAAGTGTCCACCTGAAGGCGGTTCTCCTCAGGCACCCGGCAGTTCTCCATCGTGATCAAGCCGTTCTGAACGACTTTGAGCGAAATCTTGTTCTGAATCTTTTCGACCTTGAAGCCGGGCGTGGTCTTAATCTCGACGATGAACCCTTTGACCTGGTTATCCGCGAGATCGCGCGCCCAGATGATCGCGATATCGCACCAGGGCGAGTTGCCGATCCACTTTTTCTGACCGTTGATGATCCAGGTATCTCCCTCCCGCTTCGCGGTCGTGGTCAGTCCGCCAGATGCGCCGGAGCCTACGAGCGGCTCGGTCAGACCGAAGCAGCCGATCTTCTCAAAGCGCGCCATTGGCGGAAGCCATTTTTGCTTCTGCTCTTCCGACCCGCCAAGATAGATCGAACTCATTGCCAGGCCGCTATGAACGCCAAAGAATGTTGCGATTGAAGCATCGATGCGCGCCATCTCCATGGCTACGAGTCCAGCCAGCAACGAGCTTCCGCCCCTGCAGCCATAACCCTTGAGGCCGACGCCGCCGATGCCGAGTTCCTTGATCGCCGGCAAAAGCTCAAACGGAAACGCATCCTCGACCCAGTACTTCGTAATGATCGGGGCGACCTTTGTTTCCATGAAGGCGCGCACCTGTTTCACAACGGCCAATTCCTCTGCGGGTAAGGTCTCAGCGAGTTCGTAAAAGTCACTATTCGGCGCTGGCAGCGGCTTGGGTGGCCGGATGTCCTTTTTGGCCGCCGGGGCGGCCTTCGTAGTCGGCGCCTGAGGTGCGGGATTTTCTGGGATTGCTGAAATGCTCATTGATTGTCCTTTCGTGATTGATCTATTGGTTTGGCTCCTACGTTAGTCATCGATGTCGAAATCTGTTTCTATCACGCACAGCTCAGTCCTTGCGGCTGCGCATGACGAGCACGCCGATCAAGAGGCCAAGCCCAAGCGCGACACCGATAGCCTCGTACGGGTGCTTTTTGATAACTTTGTCCGTCGCCCTGGCCGCGGCAGCAGCCCTATCTTTCAGGCGTTCGCAAGTGTCTTTGGCTCTTTCAATGGCAGTCTCCAGTTTTGCCGTGAACTTGCCGATTCTCTCTTCTTCTCGTTCTAGTGTGTTCATAATTGCGTTTGCCGCTCCTCCTATTGCACTGCGCGTGCCAAGCCCTCGCGCATTATCGGCACCTGTACGGAACGCCCCACAAAACCAATGGCTTAGTGGTGATTTGAAAAAATCCGACGAATTTGAAGACGAACTTTTGTCGTGCGAATCACGCCATCGCTTCGACACTGCGTCGAACTGTCGTCACTCGAGTCCTCGATCATGTAGGCATCCGGGACTTTCTGGCCGACGTAGTAGGTGTGAAGGTTTCCCGAGGCTACACCGCCAAACTTTTGGGCAAAGCCAGCACAGCCTTCGGCCCAGCGTGGAAGCAGTTGGTCGATTCGTTGCCTCATCAAGACCTCAACAACGTCGATGAAACCGGACACAAGGAGAACGGGCAGCGCTACTGGACTTGGTGCTTCCGGGCGAGCCGCTTTGTGGTGTTCCACATCGCCCCTTCCCGTGGGGCGGAGGTTCTCAGGAGCATCCTGGGGGAGAACTTCCAGGGGATTCTGGGCTGCGATTATTATGGGGCCTACCGCAAATATGCCCGCCAGTGCGGCGTGCTGGTGCAATTCTGCATGGCCCACCTGATTCGCGACGTCAAATTTCTCTGCGAGTTTCCCGATCGACACGTGCAACGCTATGGGAGCGGGTTGCTCGAGGGGCTCAAGAGCCTGTTTTGGACGCTGCATCGCAAGGAGGATCTCAGCGCCCAGACCTTCGAGCACGCACTGACCAAAGCGCGGGAACACATCTTGCAGGCGGCGCTGGAGCCTGAAGCCTTCCCCGGCCGCTTTGGCCACAAAGCTGCGCACCGACTGATTAAGAACATGGTTCAACGCTTCCTCCAGCATGGGGAAGCCTATTTTCAGTTCATCACCACACCAGGAATCGAGCCAACCAACAACGTGGCGGAACGTGCCATGCGTTTTGTGGTGATGGACCGCCATGTGACCCAGGGAACGCGCAGTTGGCGAGGACGGCAGTTTAGCGAGCGGCTCTGGACGGTGAT
>DATHJP010000373.1:0-2091 GCA_035489695.1 Terriglobales bacterium | reverse complement strand
GACGCAAGTCATTTCTCGATTGCATCGTACTCTGAACGTGGACTTGCCACTGCGAACACTATTTGAAGCTCCAACGGTCGCAAAACTCGCGCAGCAAATCGAGAATGCGCGAGCCCGGAACGAAGGTTTACTCGCTCCACCTATCACCAGAGTCTCACGCGATCAGGATTTGCCGCTCTCCTACGCTCAGCAGCGGCTTTGGGTTCTTGACCAGCTGGAGCCCGACAATCCGCTATACAACATTCCCCGTGCTTTACGTATCACGGGCGCATTGAATATCGGGGCATTGGAAAAATCCCTGAACGAAATCGTCAGAAGACATGAGTCGCAGCGCACCACGTTTATGGTGACCGATGCACACCCGCTACAGGCAATTGCGCGTTCTCTAATCATTCCTCTTCCGTTACGGGATCTGACGTCACTGCCTGACCCTCGGCGGGAAACCGAAGCCAGCCGCATTGCCCGAGAGGAAGCGCAAACACCTTTCGACCTGGCGAAAGGCCCGCTGGTTCGCGCCGCTCTGTTGAAGGTAGCGTCGGACGAACACGTGCTGCTGCTGACTATGCATCACATCGTCAGCGATGCCTGGTCCGCTGGTGTATTCCTTCAGGAATTAAGTGAATTGTACGAAGCATTTTCAGCCGGCAACCCATCGCCGCTACCGGAGTTGGCGATTCAATACGCCGACTATGCGGCATGGCAACGCCGGTGGTTTCAGGGCGAGGTACTGGACAAGCAGCTTGCCTATTGGCGAGAGCAGCTCCGCGGAGCTCCACCGGTCATCCAACTGCCCGCAGATCGGCCGCGTCCGAGCGCGCAATCTTTTCAGGGAGCTTACGAATCGCTGCCACTGCCAGAGAATCTTTTGGACGCTCTGAAAAAACTGGGACAGGACGAAGGTGTGACCCTGTTCATGACGCTGCTGGCCGGCTTTCAAGCGCTGTTGTCGCGATACTCAGGCCAGGAACAAATCGTGATCGGCACAGATCTGGCCAATCGCGGCAGTGTCGAAACCGAAAAACTGATTGGATTTTTCATTAATCTGCTGCCCCTGCGAACTGATCTTACAGGCAACCCAACTTTCCGGGAATTGCTGGGACGCGTGCGCGAAGTCGCCCTCGGAGCATACGCTCACCAGGACATGCCTTTTGACAAGCTGGTGGAAGAACTGCAACCCGACCGCAGCTTGAGTCACAATCCATTGGTGCAAGTATTGTTTGTGATGCAGAACATCCCGCGCCAGAAGCGCGATCTTGCAGGACTAAGACTTGGCGCTTTCGAGATGCCAATCACGCGCTCGAAATTTGATCTCGCCGTCTTCATGGTGGAGAACGACGGCAGACTCATTGGAAACTGGCTGTACAGCACCGATCTGTTTGATCGAGAGACAATTCTACGGATGGCGGGCCACTTCGCAAGATTGCTGCAAAGCGCGGTGGCGCAACCTGATGCACGGTTGAGTGCACTCGAAATGCTCACCGAGGACGAAAAGCAACAACGTGGGTCGCAAACAAAAGAACGCAAGCAGTCACAGCTGAAGAAATTAATGACTATTGAGCCGAAAGCTGTCAGTCTTTCTCTCGCAGACCAGGACGGCAAGGAATGAAGATGGAAAAGCAGGGCACTGCGGGATTTTGGCTTTCGCCGCAGCAAAAATATGTCTGGTCCCTGCAACAGCAAGGCGCGGAGATGCCTTATCGCTCCATGTGTGTGGTGTCGATTAACGGCCCGCTCCAGCCAGACAAACTGCGACTGGCTTTGCGCGATGTTGTATCGCATCATGAGATGCTGCGCACTGTCTTCCAACGCCAGCCCGGAATGAAAGTCCCCTTCCAGGTGATTCTTGAAGCCTGTGAGCCAGCCTGGAATATGGTTGACTTCAGCACGGTGGACGAGGGCCAGCAACAAACCCACCTCACTGAGTTATTGCGCCAGGAAGAAAGTCGCAGCTTCAACTTTGAACAAGGCCCTTTGTTGCACGCCAGCTTGCTGGACTTCGGACAAGATCATTTTAAGCTCGTTCTGAGTCTGCCGACATTGTGCTGTGATGTGCAGTCGTTATCAATCCTTGTGCGAGAACTCGGCGAGAGG
>DATHJP010000372.1:0-3395 GCA_035489695.1 Terriglobales bacterium | reverse complement strand
TGTGCCATTTCCTCGTGGGTGAGGCTCGATCGGATGCGGATTTCACTGGCTGCGTTTTCTTTTTCACGGCCTGTAGTCCAGGAGAGTAATAGTCTGGCCAGTTTTCCGGCGGAGGAGCGTGCCAGGACCAGGTCGTGAATGTCGCGGTAGGCTGACTGAAATTCCCGGCTCAAAGCTTGTGCGGAGTGGAGTCCCAGCTCTCCATTTCTCTCCACCATCCGCATCAAGGCCTCGCGCTCAATGAAGTTCACCTGGCATGGCCCCGCAGTTTCGGCGGTTAATTCGTAGCACGTCCCGGAAATAACCGCGCTCAGGCCTAATACTTCTCCGGCTTCGGCCATTTTGAGAATAAGAACCTTGCCTTCCCGGGAAGTAGTAGAGAGCTTGACTTTGCCGGAACATAGAACCAAAGCCCCGCGCGGCATTTGACCTTCGACGAAGAGCACAGCGCCGCCAGGATATGTACTGAGATGGCTGGCACTACTGAAAGATTTCAACACGGGCGGAGAGAAGCAGCAAAACCATTTGTCTTTGCGCAATTTGCAAGTCAGACAACTCTCGATGATTTCCAATCCATAGGGAGTGTTCATGACTCACTCCTTGGCGAAGCCAGGATTCGCCGGGCTTGTGCGGCGCCGGTCTCACGAGGCGTTCTCCGTTTGCTCAGTAATGAAGCGACTACCACGCAAACCTCTTGATCTGTCGAATGCAGGCCATGAATTAGTTCCCACGCGGCCGCGGCATCCCCTTGCTTATGCCACAACAAACTGCAGCCGAACAGATACAGCGGATCGAGCTGCGCCGGTTCTGGGGGCCGTTGATCTTTCTCGTCACTTGGCTTTGGTAACCAGTTGCCAGCCTCCGCTAGCGGAATAGAGAACGGCGTCTTAACCGAACATGGATCGGTGACTTTATGCATCCAGAGCTACACCTGCAATCAGATACCGGTGGCAGTCAGCCTTCCAAAGAGGATCGAATCTCTAAACTGTGGAAAACAGTGGGGAGCCGCTTGCTGGCAGTACAAAAGAAGGCATTTATTGAGGATCGAATTGACGACAGCACGGCAGAATGCCGACCGGTCGTCAGCGATGAAGAAATTTGCAGACAGCTGAATCGTCAGCTCTGAAACTCGTCACGGGTAATACCCATTTTGAGAATCCTGGATTGGAGAGTGGTTCGTTTGAGCCCTAGCCGGACTGCCGCCCCGTGCGAGCCGGCAATCACGCCCCGAGTTTCGCGGAGGATGCGAATAATATGTTGCCGCTCCAAATTTTCGAGCGTCCCGTTGAACAAGGAACTAGACGCGGGCACCAATTCAGCCAAAGGAACATTAAGAACTGAGCCGGCTGAGAGGATTACCGATCTCTCGATGAAGTTTTCCAACTCTCTCACATTGCCCGGCCATTCCCAGCCGACCAATGCATTCATAGTTTCTGTGGGAATGGTTTCGATCGGCTTGTTCATGCGGCGGGCGAACTTCTGCACAAAGTAACGCACCAGCAAGGGGACGTCGTTAACGCGCTCCCGCAACGGCGGCATGCGCACAGGAAAGACGTTGAGCCGATAAAAAAGATCGCTGCGGAATTCGCGGGCGGCGACGCTTTTCGCCAAGTCGCGATTGGTGGCCGCGACCAATCGTATGTTCACGCGGATGGTGCGGGTACTGCCCAATCTCTCGAATTCCTGGTCCTGTAAGACCCGTAGCAATTTGGGTTGAAGCTCTAATGGGATTTCCCCGACCTCATCCAGAAAGAGTGTTCCTTTGTCGGCGAGCTCCAGTCGCCCGACTTTCTGGCTGATGGCTCCTGTAAATGCGCCTCTCTCGTGACCGAAAAGCTCACTCTCCAGCAATCCGGTAGGAATGGCAGCACAATTGAGCTTGATGAAACTGGCGTCCTTGCGCGAACTCATGCGATGGATAGCGCGGGCGATAAGTTCTTTACCGGTGCCGGTCTCCCCCAGAATGAGAACGCTGGCGTCGCTAGGGGCAACCGTTCTGGCCTGGGTCAAGACATGTTTCAATGCCGGACTCTCACCCACGATTTCTTCAAAGTTCAGTTCGGCGCGAATTTCATCTTCCAGGTAGAGTTTTTCTTTTTCCAATTTGTCGGTAAGTTCCGCAATTTCACGGTAGGCGCGGGCGTTATCCAGGGCAATGGCGACCTGAGCTGCCACTTGTTTTAGTAGTCCGATGTCCCCGGGCTCGAAGGCGCGATCCTCTTTGCTCCCCAAATTGAGGGTTCCCACTGTACCTTTTCGCGTGAGCAGAGGGATACAACAGAGGGAGCGGATCCCCTGGTGAAGCATCTGGTCAACAAAACGGGAGTGAATTTTGGTTAAGTCCAGGAGGTTGAAAATCTTGGCCTCGCGTTCCAGCAAAGCGCTTCCGGCTGGCGTTTCCCGGACAGGAAGAGTTGCGTCGGCGGCGATAAGGCCTTGGGTTAAAGGAGAATCCAGCGGATAGAGCGACAGGGAATGCGCAGCCTCATCATAAATCGCCACGCTGGCATAGTCGTGGCTGACCATCCTCCGCATGAACATCGAAATCGCGGGGAATAGTTGCTCAAGCTCACGATTGGAAACCAGCGTAGTGTTGACCTCAAGCAACATCTGCAACCGGTCCTTTTCTTGTTGCAGGGCTTCGCGAGTCAAGGCATTCTCGACTGCGACGGCTACCAACTCGGCAACTCGCGGAAGCAATCTCAAATCCTTTGCACTAAAGGCATCTACTTGGGAACTGCCCAGTCCCAGCGCGCCCAAGCGTTTTTGCGCGGTAGTCAGCGGCAAAGTGCAATACGACCGTATTCCTTTCTCTTTGAGGAGATTCAAATCGGCAAGAAAATGAACGTCGGATTGCAAGTCGGACAGGACCAGGGGTTCCTGATGTTGCCATACCCATCCCGCGGGCGAGTCACCCACCGAAGTCTCGGTGTGAACGGGAGCCAACTCTTTTCCTTCCCAAAGGTGGAGCTTCATCACGTTTTTGCTGGGATCGTAGAGAGAAAAGGTGGCGAATTCAAAAGAGGTAACCTTGTGCAGCCGTTCCGCGAGATCGACAAACAACTCCGGCAGGCTACGATGGTGGACCATCAGGTCCGCCATTTCTAATAGTGCCTCGTAGCGCCGAAGATCTGCCTCAGAATCGAAATGATTTTCGAAGCTCATTTACACACGAACCATTGAGGAAAACGCGAATCTCCCGAGCGAGGGGGAAGTTACACATAGATATTAACTACTTATTTCCATGCGGCACGTCTCTGTAACTTCTTGTTCGGTTTTCAGAACAGCTACAGGCGTATCTGTTAATGATCTCGTCAACTTATGAATTCAATGAGGCACGTGTGTCCCGACAACTGGCACAGGAGGTGATCTGCAGGGGAACTTAGCATCAGCCG
>DATHJP010000371.1:0-3371 GCA_035489695.1 Terriglobales bacterium | reverse complement strand
CACCGCTTCCGCCGTAGCGACGCCTTCCATCACCGTGTACATGGCCTCATTCAGCAGCGGCATTAGCACTCGGTTGGAGACGAAGCCGGGCGCGTCGTTGACTTCCACGGGCGTCTTCTCCAGCTTGGTCGCCAGATCGCGCACTTTCTTGACTGTGTCATTGGAAGTGGCCAGACCACGAATCAATTCCACTAGCTTCATGACTGGGACAGGATTGAAGAAGTGCATCCCGATGATTTTGTCAGCCCGCCCGGTCAGTGCCGCCAATTTAGTGATGGAAATGGAGGACGTATTGGAGGCCAGAATAACTTCCGGCCCACAGATTTGGTCGAGATCGCGAAAAATCTCAGCTTTAACCTTGAACTTCTCGGTGGCTGCCTCGAGCACAAAATCGCAGTCCGCCACTTTGGCACGCCTGACTGTCGGCTCAATTCGTTTGAGAGCTGCTGTCTTTTCCTTGGCGGTGATTTTGTACTTCGCAACTTCGCGATCGAGATTCTTGGCGATCGTGTCTAGCGCGCGATCCAGAAAGCTCTGTTCTACATCGCACAGTACAACCTCATATCCGCTGCGGGCAAAAACATGAGCGATACCATTGCCCATTGTTCCCGCACCTACTACTCCCACACGTTTTATCTCCATGATGACCTCTCCTCAGCTGGAAAGAAGGAAAGCATCAAAGTCTAACACTCAGCCTCAACGCGCTTAAGCTTGGCTTCAGGTTGGCGCCGGATTCTCACCGCAGTTAAGCTTCGCTTAAGTTTCACGGGCTATTTCACCCATATTTTTTGCTTGAGCATCAAATCGACGATTGGTCCGCATCACACTGATTACAGATTAAACGTCATGCAAACTGGCCACAGGACGGGCTGCAAGGGGCGAGGCAGCCCGTCTTCGGTCAGCACGAAATCAAGTGGGAGGCAAAACATGTTAGGAAAAATAAGAATGACGGCACTGGCAGTAGCGGTGACGCTGGCGTGCAGCGGCTTAGCGCTGGCGAACGATCGCGATAACGACAAGGACGATTACAACCGTAATAATGCGCAAGCCCAAAAACATCGTCGCGACAAGGATCGCGATGATCGGAATACCTGGAAAAATCAGAACAACAATCGCAATCAGGGATCGCAGCGCGGCGATGGCGACCGCGACGATCGCAGCTCTGGCAATTGGAGAAACCGCAATGGCCAGAACAACTCCTCCATTTACCAAAACAATCAGGGATGGCACCGCAACGACGGTGATGCCGACGACGGCGTTTATAACCGTGGCGGCGTTAACAACCGCAGTGGCGTTTATAACCGCAGTGGAGTTTATAACGGGGGCAGCGTTTACAACCCTGGTGGGGTTTACAACCGTGGCAGCGTTTATAACCCCGGTGGTGTTTACAACCCTGGGAATTCCGGCGTTTATAACCGTGGCGGCTATCCCACTGACCAGACTGGCTACCCGCAAGGAGCCTTTGGCGGCAATCCCGGATTCCGTTATGGTTACAGCGATGGAGCCAAAATGGCGAACGCGGATATGTCCCAGCGCAAGCCCTTCAATCCCGAACCGCGCGGCAAGTACAATGACCGCAACGGTGGCTACCAAAGCGTAGACGGCGACAAGAACGCCTACAAGACCCAATACAGCGACGGCTATCGAGCCGGATATCAGGCTACATTCGGGCGGTACTAGCGCCGGGAGTCACAATTAATACAAAGACCCGCTTCCCCCCGGAAGCGGGTCTTTTGATTTTGCGTCACTCAGCCTATTGGCGTTCCAGGGTCTCGTCGATGGCGATCTTGTTGCCCTTCTCCACATTCACCACGCGATGCAAAGGTTTGTATCCCGAAAGCGTGATGTCAATCGCGTAGGCGCCTGGATTCAGGTAGAACTCCACCGGCGAAGTTTTGTCCACAACGCGGTGATTGATTGTGATCTGGGCACCCTTGGGCTGAGTCTTGGCGCTCACCGTGCCCATTCCCGCCGTCTCGCCTCCTCCGCCGCCAAAGATCTTTTTGAATTTCCCAGTGGTTTTGATCTCAGCAGTAGAGCCAAGCACACGCAGGGTGGGCGCAAAATGATAGGTCTGGCCGGCTTGCAGGTTTACCGTGGTGGCTTCTTCCAGATAACCTTGCTTCCTTACCAGAAAGGTATGGCTGCCTGGCTTGTCCACAGGAATCTGCGCCGGAGTCAATCGCCCACTGTCCTTACCGTCAACAAATACCGTCGCGCCGGCGGGTGTGCTGGTGACCGCGGCCGTGGCTGTGATTTGCGCCAACTGGACTACAAGAAATGATTTGCTGGCCGATGCCACGTCAATGGTCCTGTTCTCGGCCGCATAACCGGGTTTACTCACACTGACGCTGTGTTGCCCCGGCGCCAATCCTGGCAGATTGTACGGCGTGACCCAGCTCGCATCCGTACGCCCATCGATGCGAACTTGTGCTCCTTCGGGTGTGGAATTAATGGTCAATTGCCCCGGAATAATTGCGGAATGAGGCGGCGGCGTCAGCTTGGCCTTACGCCGGTTGTACCGTGGTGTCACTGTGACCGGAGCAGACTCAGCTTCAATCCTCTCAGGTGCTACTGCCTGCACGGGGGAAGAATCCTGCCCAGCGCCAGGAGTCTGAGCCGCAGTCTCTGGAGTTGAGCTTCGCTTCGCTCGTGCGGTTCCGGTGGACGCGGGAGCTGCGGATACCGACGAGTCGGCATTTTCGTCCGCATCTTTAGAACGAACGTGCAGCGCGATTCCTACGCTCACAGCCAGAATCAGGCAAACCGCTGCTCCAATGGAGTACATGAACAGTTTCGGTGGAGTCTTCTTGATTTCAGTAACCGCTTGCTTCGCCACCTGTCGATGCTGCACTCGTGGCTTCTCACGCGTTGTGGCGGCGTACATCGTTGCCGGTGGCGCTGCTGTTTCGGTTGGCAAGTCTTCCGGTTCAGCGGAAGGCGGTGGCGCGATGTATACCTCTTTCAGTGGTGGCAACTCGTCCATGTCCGAGAAACTCCGCCCCGGAGTTACCGCAGTTTTGCTTTCGTCCATCATTGGGTCAACCGCAATACCGGGCGCTGTTTGCAGCTTAGGCTGAGCCAGAGCCGCGGAACTGCTTTCTCGCCCCCCGGCAGTAGCTTGCTGGGACAGTGATTGCCGCGGGACCGGAGCGGCTGAATTGGCGGCGCCTGCTGCCGCCGCGACTGCCTTTTTTGGTGTGCCCGGAGCGTCCTTCGGACTGATGGTTTTGGCCGCCGCGCCTGATACAGGTTTTTGCGACTGGGGAACGTTCAAACCCTGGGGAGGCTGAGCCGGTCTCTTCGCTGCTGCTGCCTTGGTCGCACTTTCCTTGCATCTTTCCAGATCAGTCAGCAATTCTTGCCCGGAT
>DATHJP010000370.1:0-3982 GCA_035489695.1 Terriglobales bacterium | reverse complement strand
CTACCTGCGCCTCAGAGTCGAACGTACAAAGGCCGAACAACTTGGTTTCAGCGCCCGCGACATAGCGCAAAATCTGCTGGTTTCGATGAGCGGCAGCTTCCAAACTTCGCCTACATTTTGGCTTGACCCAAAAACCCATGTCAGTTACTCGATCGCGACTCAGACCCCGCAATATCGCACTGACACATTGCAGGACTTACAAAACATCCCGGTCACAGGGACAAACCCTTCCGCTGCTCCGTCGCTGATGGCGAGCTTGGTATCTGTGCAACGGGGCGTGGGAATGGCAGTGGTTTCTCATTACAACGTGGCGCCAGTAATTGACATTTTTGGCGCTGTCGCAGGACGCGACCTGGGTGGGGTGGCCGGCGACATCAACAAGATCATCGATGCCACACGGCAGCAATTGCCGCGTGGTTCTCGAGTGGTTGTTCGTGGGCAGGTTCAGACCATGCAAGCTTCCTACATCGGCCTTCTGAGCGGACTCGCGTTCTCCATTGTGCTTGTGTACCTGCTGATCGTTGTCAACTTCCAGTCCTGGCTGGATCCTTTCATCATGATTTCCGCGCTGCCCGCGGCGCTCGCCGGAATCGCCTGGTTCTTGTTCATAACCCACACCACTCTGAGCGTGCCCGCGCTGATGGGAACGATCATGTGTATGGGAGTCGCAACCGCGAACAGCATCCTGGTCGTGAGTTTTGCCACGGAACAGATGGCGGAAGGAAAAGATTCCATCAGCGCCGCACTGGAGGCAGGCTTCACCCGTTTTCGCCCTGTGTTGATGACCGCTCTGGCCATGATTATCGGCATGGTGCCGATGGCCCTCGGATTAGGAGATGGCGGCGAACAAAATGCTCCTCTAGGCCGCGCGGTCATAGGTGGACTAATTTTTGCCACCGTTTCGACGCTTTTCTTTGTCCCGGCATTTTTCAGCGTGCTGCAGGGTTCAGGCCGGCATTCGGCTCAAAGTGGAAATGAGGGATAGTTATAATGTTGCCTCAAATTGAAGATAGAAGACAAATCGAGGAGCAAATGCTTCGATTAACTGATGTCGCGGTGAAGAAACGTCCGCGCAAAACATGGCTTGTCCTTACTATTGCGCTGATCGTGGTTGCCACTCTGCTGGCATCGGGCATCTACTCCCGTGTCAAGGCTCGCAATGCCCTCAACGAGGAGACGGCGCGGGCGGCGCTGCCCTCAGTGTCAGTCGTTTCGCCGAAACAAAGTGCGCCCGCCGAGGAGATCATCCTTCCTGGAAACGTAGAACCATACATCTCTTCACCTATCTATTCACGCACCAATGGATATCTGAAAAAGTGGTACGTGGACATTGGAGGGCGCGTCAAGCAAGGGCAACTGCTTGCCGTTATCGATACTCCGGAAGTCGACCAGCAATTACAGCAATCGCTCAGCAACCTCAACACCGCAAAAGCGAATCTCGCGCTTGCCCAGATCACGAGGAATCGGTACCAAGGGCTGCTGACGAAGAATGCCGTGTCTCAGCAAGACGTGGACAACGCCGTAGGAACCTACAACGCAAACGAAGCAATCGTTCAAGCCAACCAGGCAAACGTCAAGCAACTCCAAGCCTTGCAGTCTTTCGAGAAGGTATACGCTCCGTTCGATGGAATCGTCACCGCCCGAAATACCGACATCGGCGACCTCATCAATTCAGGAAGCGGTGGCGGGACGAAGACTGATCTGTTTCATATCGCTCAACCCGGAAAGTTGCGTGTTTATGTGAACGTTCCACAGGAATACTCGCAAGGGATCAAAGCCGGTATGACCGCTGATCTCAGTCTGGCTGAGTTTCCAGACCGCAAATTTCAAGGAAAACTAGTGCGCACTGCCAGTGCCATCAACGTCACAACCCGGACTTTGTTGGTGGAAATCGAAGTGGACAATTTTTCAGGCACACTGCTCACAGGCTCCTATGCAGAAGTCCACTTAAAAATCCCCACGCAGGCCTCCACTCTGCTGCTTCCAGTCAACGCTCTGCTATTCCGCACGGAAGGTTTACGTGTCGGAGTAGTAAAAGACGGCAAAGTCGTGCTGGTTGCCGTGACTCCCGGGCGCGATTTTGGGAACCAAATCGAGATCGTCTCCGGCTTGAAGCCAGAGGATCAAGTCATAATCAACCCCCCAGACTCGATCGTGTCGGGACAGCAGGTGCAGGTTGTGCAGGCAACACTGCCGGGGGATGTGAAATGAAACGCTTCCGGAAGGTAATTGCTGGACTGAAACTGCGGAAAGTATCTTGGCTCGCAGTTCCACTCGCGACAGCGATGCTCGTCTTGAGTGGATGCGCAGTCGGGCCAAAGTACCGCACCCCTGCGGTGTCGGCGCCGCCCGCCTATAAAGAGGTAGGAAACTGGAAGCCCGCTCAACCCAATGACCAAAATCTTGGCGGGGAGTGGTGGAAAATGTTTCGAGATCCGCAACTGGATGCGCTCGAGCTTCAGATCAACGTATCGAATCAAAACCTGCAGGCAGCAGAGGCGCAGTACCGGCAAGCACGAGCTGCTCTACGCTACAACCGGGCTGACTATTATCCGACTGTGACCGCCGGGCTATCGGGAACTCGGACGCGGGTGTCGGGACGCCGTCCGCCGCCGAACTCGATCTTCAATGGAGTCACTGAGAACGATTTTGTGCTGCCAGTTGATGTGTCATACCAAGCCGACGTCTGGGGTCGCGTTCGAAAAAACGTGGAGTCGTATCGAGAACAAGCACAAGCGAGTGCGGCCGATCTGGCTACGGTCAATTTGAGCATGCACGCGGATCTGGCCATCGATTATTTTCAAGCCCGCAGTCTGGACGCGCAGGAACAACTCCTGAACGATACGGTGAAGCAGTACGAGCAAGCGCTGGAACTGACTGAGAACCGTTTCCAAGGAGGTATTGCTTCGGAGGTGGAAGTTGAGCAGGCGAAGACTCAGCTGCAGACTACTCGCGCAGCAGCAATCGACGTGGGCGTGTTGAGAGCTCAGTACGAGCACGCGGTTGCGATTCTTATTGGAAAACCTCCCGCCGAGTTCAGCCTTGCTCCACTGCCGCTTACCGCGCCGCCACCATCGGTTCCTGTCGGCGTGCCTTCGGAGTTACTCGAAAGGCGTCCGGACATTGCCGCTGCGGAGAGGCGGGTAGCGGCCGCCAATGCCCAGATCGGCGTTGCGAAATCGGCCTATTACCCAGTTATCAATTTGAGCGCTTCAGGCGGATTTGAAAGCTCTGCCATCACGACCTTGCTCAATGGACCGAGCGGCCTGTGGTCGATTGGAGCGTCTGCCGTAGGGACCGTCTTCGATGTCGGAAGACGCCGCTCACTCAATGATCAGGCGCGCGCCGCCTACGACTTTCAAGTCGCTGCTTATCGGCAAAATGTGCTCTCCGGATTTCAGCAAGTGGAAGACAATCTGGCGGCAGTGAGAATTCTGGAGAACGAGGCCCAGGTCCAGCAGCTGGCAGTGGCGGCGGCAGAACGCTCGCTCGATCTTTCAATTACTCGCTACAAAGGGGGAGTTACGAGCTATTTAGAAGTGACCACGGCGCAAAGCGCGGCGCTCGCGAATGAAGTGACCGCGGTCAATATCCTGGGACGTCGCATGGCCAGCACAGTATTGCTGATTCAGGCCCTCGGCGGCGGATGGGATCGTTCAAGTTTGCCGGAGCGCCCGGAATGCTGCGGCAAACTGGTGAGCAGCAATTCGAATTGACGGGCCGGAGACGACGATGCGGATGCACGGTGCTGACTGGCGGTTTATTCTGGGCGCTCACAACGTCATTGGCTTCGCTGAAGGAGCAATAATGGTTCCGGTTCTATTTCTTACTGGTCAAAGGCCTGATTCTTAGGATGGCAAATATCAAGGTATTCTCGTTTCGGGACCGTGGGGTCGGATTCAAATCCACTTTTTCCTTAATCCTCGTTGCTTCCGTTGGAGCTGCACTTTGAACGTATATCTGGTCGACGGAACTTACGAAT
>DATHJP010000369.1:0-3627 GCA_035489695.1 Terriglobales bacterium | reverse complement strand
GGCTTCATAGTGTATCGGGACGCACACCCCCGGATGGCTAGTCTTGAAACGCCGCGTGATCAGGAATTAAAAAGGGACGCCCTGTTTGTCTTGCTGTCTTTTACCGGGATACTCATGTGGGAATTCCTGGCACATGGTGTTGCCTTGGAAATGACCTTTTACTATTCCTACATGTTGCCCGGCGGCGTCCTGCTGACTGCCAGTTTGATTAACCGCTGGAGCCAGTTTGATTTAGGAAGGGGCAGTGCAGCGTGGGTACCCGCTCTAGCCATCGCCGGGGCGGGGGTATTACCCGTTTTTCTTGTGAACTTGGCCGGTGTCGTCGAAAAACTGGGTAGGGTTGGCGCTCCTTATATATTAGCGGTGCTCTTGATAGTTCTTGCTTCTACTGTTACCAGGCAATCAAAAATATTCTGTCTCCTGCTGGCTTTCTACACCACCTCATCGTTCTTGCTCAGTCCGAACATATATCAATACTTCTCTCTGCGAACTTCGGTCAACAAAGGAGCACATTTGGGAGGCATCAGACTGATTTCTGAGCTTCACCAGCAAATTCCGCCGGGAAAAAGATTTCTCTTTTGGTTTCGATCCAGCCGGAACCCATCCAGCGGCCAGGAATTTGAATCCATTTCCTCCTTATATTTATGGGCGACGAATTATGTCAACAATCGAATGCCTACGTTGAATACGGAAGACATCAACAAAATAGCTAGGGAGGGAGCCGGTTTCATCGTGTTAATGTCCAAGAATCCGGAAGATTTTGCTAATGCGGTTAATTCTTTATCGCGGCAAGGCCTGACACCTGTGGTCCCCGAATATCACACCATCACTGAGGCCGGCCTCAGATTCCATTACCTGATCGTGCGCTTGCGGGATATCCCGTATTTACGAAGTCCAGTCGAAGGTCGAGTGCAGCTGAATGCCGCCGGGTGGCCTGAGACACTGCGAATCCCGGAAGGCCCTCTGGCAGACGAAGTGTATGGTTTGTCGGGCTCTGGGATTCGCGAGGTGTTCCGGTCAAGCATGGATGCCTCGGAGGGGCTCGAAGTACACCGTTACGGTCAGAGTGGCGCTTTGGAGCCTGCTACGGATTGTCTGAAGCCCGGGGATCGTTGTGGCCGCTATACCTCCGATGACAGGCGTGATCATCTGACGTCACCCTTTCTTCCAGTACCAGTCGGAGAGAAGCGGCTTGTGTTCTTTTCTATATGGACAAAACCGATGGTGGGAGGCGCATGGCCATCAATTTCATTGCAGCAAGAGAACTACATCAGCTTGGCTGAGGCCTATTTTCTGTCGCGGCGCCCAAATGGGTGGATCCTTTTGGGCGGGTGGGCGCCCGCGCCCGGTGGGCATAAAGTCCGCATTGTGGTGCAGCAAGCCCCAGGCAATACTGCTCTTCTCGAAAATATGTATTTGGTGGATGTCCCGAGCCTGCGCGAGCCCGCTCATCCGACGCGGCACGGTGACTACTCGAGGCACCAATGACACTTCCAGGCGAGAGGAACGTGGTTCAAGCGGTCTTCTCTGCCGATTCGTTCACCTTTGGAGTCGATTCCTGCCCTCGTATGCACTCCAGAATAATGTGCGTGTACGGAATCCTGAGCAGATCATGCCGGATGCTGGCTTTAATGTTCGAGAATACCGGGGAAGCAAGATTCACATATTGTTCCTGGCTGCGCACGAATTGGCCGCGGTCGCGAGCCAGCAGATAGCGAGCCGGGCGCGATTGATCATTAGTCCAGACGCCGTCCAGGGTGACCAGCTTTCCACCCTGTTTCAGCGCGCTGTGCGCAATCCGAAATAACTGCAACGCCTCCGAGTCGTCCAGGTGATGCACGATCCCGAGGGCCAGCACAATGTCGAAGTATTCCCGGTGCGGAAGCGTGTACTGACTGACACGTTCACACACAAATTTCGCTCTCGGGAACCTCTTCTGTGCCAACTCGATGTATTCCGGGCTGGCGTCGAAGCCCAGGTACTCTGATTCCGGCAGGAAGGGAACGATGGTCCCAGGCCCGCAACCGATCTCGAGAATGCGATCCCCCGGGTTCGGCCGGATGTAATCTCGGACCAATATACGGCTGCGCTCGGGCGCTCCAATTACATTGAAGAACAATTGGTAAGCCCAGGGCAGCGCGAGGACGGAGCGAATCCGGCGGATCATTTGATTTCTATGATAATTGCCTGCAAGATACATGCAGCTCCCATGAACCACAACCGTCAAAAGCAGCGCAGGGTGCACTCTGCATGAAAGTAGTGATCTTAGCCGGAGGAGTTGGTTCACGCCTGGCAGAGGAGACCAGCGCCCGTCCCAAGCCCATGGTGGAAATCGGTGGCAAACCGATGCTGTGGCACATCATGAATATTTACTCGTGCCATGGCTACAAGGATTTTCTCGTGGCCTGCGGCTATAAAGGCGAGGTCATGAAAGAGTATTTTCAAAACTTCGTGGTTCACAACAGCGATTTATTCGTGAACCTAAAAGACGGCTCGTACAGAGTAGCCAATCGCTCCACGCCCGAGTGGCAGGTTGGACTCATCGACACCGGGTTGGACACGCTGACCGGCGGCCGCCTGCGGCGACTTAAAGATTTGCTGGGCGATACGACGTTCATGGTGACTTATGGAGACGGTGTTGCGAATGTCGACATAAGGGCGCTGGTTTCCTTTCATCGCAAGCACGGAAAGCTGGCCACGGTCACCGCGGTTTCGCCGATCGCGCGTTTCGGCAGCCTACAACTAAATGGCGACGGCGTGGCGGGATTCATTGAGAAGCCACAGACCGGCGAGGGATGGATCAACGGCGGCTTCTTCGTGTTTGAGCCGAAGGTATTCGATTACATTGCCGGAGACCAAACCGCGCTCGAGCGTGAACCGCTGGAACTGCTCGCCTCTGAAAGCCAACTGATGGCCTATCGTCACACCGGTTTTTGGCAGCCCATGGATACGCTGCGCGACAAACAATTTTTGGAATCGCTGTGGGCGAGCGGGCAAGCGCCGTGGAAGGTGTCGTGATGCCCGCTTCCTTCGCGGATTTTTATCGAGGGAAGAAAGTCCTGGTGACCGGCCACACCGGATTCAAAGGGGGATGGCTCGTCTCCTGGCTGAAGCTTCTGGGCGCGAATGTGATCGGCTTCGCGTTGCCGCCTGAAACCGAGCCGAACCTGTTCTCCGCCGCTCGGGTCGCCGAAGGAATGACGTCTGTCTTCGGTGACATTCGCGACCTACCGGCGCTTTCCGCTGTTTTCAAAGAGCACAATCCCAAAATCGTGATTCACAACGCGGCCCAGCCGCTGGTACGCCGCTCCTATCGCGAGCCGGTGGAAACGTACGCCGCCAACGTGATGGGGACGGTGCACGTGCTTGAAGCTGCGCGTCACACGCCCTCAGTTCGAGCGCTCGTGGTCGTGACCAGCGATAAGTGTTATGACAATCGGGAATGGTTTTGGGGCTACCGCGAAGCTGATGCCATGGGCGGACACGATCCTTACAGCTCGAGCAAAGGTGCGGCGGAGTTAGTAACAGCGGGGTACCGCAAGTCGTTCTTTAGTCAGAATGGAAGCGCGGGAGTTGGTCCGGCCCGTGCCGGCAATGTGATTGGCGGCGGCGATTGGTCGGAGGACC
>DATHJP010000368.1:0-3145 GCA_035489695.1 Terriglobales bacterium | reverse complement strand
CGCCATCACTCCCGCCACATCGCCACCTTCCTGCAGAGCGCCGTGCATGGCCGCCCGGTCAATTCCTTTTGCCCCGCCGGAGACGACTGTTCGGTGCGCCTTGGCAGTGAGCCGCCCCACATTCTCAGTGAAATCAATCTGTTCATCATCCACGTGCCGTGATCCGACGACCGCCAGCCCGCCTTTCTCCAGCACAGCAATTTCGCCGCAGCCATAAAGTAGCGGCGGAGCATCCTCCTTGAGTCGTGCCTTCAAACGCTTCGGGTAACGTGAATCCGCCCGGCTGATCACCCAGATTGCCCGCGCGTTCCACCGCTCCACCGCCTGACTGAGCAAAAACCCACGCCCAAGCAGCGCATCCAACCGCGCCCGGCCAAAAGGCTGGGCACAGAGTTCAATCGAATCTTGTGCATCTGGTCCGATGAAATCGGCGGGTTGCTTCTGCTTCTCGCGCAGGATGCGGGCGAGCCGGTTGTATTCACCCAAGCTGAGTAAACCAGGTGAGCCCACGCCGCGTCCGGCAACCAGCGGTGCGGTCAGCAGCAGGATGGCCTGCGTGTTTGATGTCAGAGGCTCGATCATTCGTCAGCGTTTGCAGTTGAGGCCAGTGCCAATGGATGCACCGGCCCACTGCCGTTTGAGGTTAATAGAAAAGCCGCCACCGTCAAAGTCCACTTTGAATCCACCATGTCATCCACCAGCAACATGGGACCAGTCGACACATTTCCATGAATCCGCAAAGAGCCATCCACGTTGCGGGCTTGCTGGGCGCTATTCGCCATTTCTTTTTGTTGCGGACGCAAGTCTGACTTTTCCAACACAACATGGAACGGCAAGTTCAAGGCGGCAGCCAAACGACGCGCAAAGCCAGGCACAAGGTCTGGATGGCGTAAAGAAGGTATGCTCGTCACCCATTGCGGGGCAGGTTTGGGTGCCCATTCCCGAACCAGAGCCGCACAGGCAGTCACCAAATCATCGGAGAAATGGCTATCGCGATACTTGCCCAACCGAACCATCTCACCCCAGCCAGCATCCCCCCACATGCACAGAATTTTTCCGGAATTCAGATTCCGTTCCGGCGCGATGTTTGTATTTCCCCGCACGGCGAGACTCGCGAGGCCACCTGGCGGCCATTTCTTGCGAGGTTCCAGTGGCAGACTGGTGCGCCGCAAAAAAATTACGGCCTCTCTTGCGGCTGATTCGTCAATCGTCGAGGGCAAAGGCGCGAGATTCGGGACGTGATACAAACTGGGATCACCATCAAGCGCACGAATCAGAAACTCCATGTGCCCGTTTTGAAGCTGAACATATTCCTGCATTTGTGACTGTTCGGTTTGGCGTAGCGCAGTCAATCGCTCGGCACGTTGCCAGAATGCCTCGCTCAAGTTCGCTGCAGTCAGCATCCATTTGGTATCCTGCTTGGCAATCGGCGCAGGTGATTCCAGCGACAGTACTAACAGCGCCTTCTCGATTCTTCCGAAACTGACATTTACCCGCTCCATTAATCCGTTTACCGAAAGTCGCTCCGCTTCCGCGCCGAGAGCTCCCAACACCAACGCCACCTCATCCCTCGTGGGAAAGGCGCTTCCGATGAAATAATTCGTGATGTCAGCTTCCTCCCTGCCGCTCAATAATACTCCGTGCGCCCCGGAAAAGGCGGCGGGAAGATTACGACCAGCGCGGCCCACCTGCTGGTAATAAGCCACGACCGAACCCGGTGTCTGATAATGAATCACGAAGGCAAGGTCCGGCTTGTCGAAACCCATGCCCAGCTTGGTGGTGGCAACCAATGCTAATGCAATGAGCTTCATCTATCACCACCATGGAAACAGTGCCAGCGATGCGGGCCAGCACCTGCGTATTGAACTGTTCGTTCATCAGTCTCTTTGGGTGGATGAGGAGGATGTCCACTTCGTTTCCGGCGATGGCTGCCTCCGTCGCATCCCATTCGTCACGATTACCGGAGTGAATGGTCACAGCGCGAACACCCATCCGCTCTGCCGCTGCGATTTGATTCCGCATCAGCGCCAGCAGGGGTGAAATCAAGATGGCCGGCCCATGGCCGGCCCCTTTCCCTCGTCACGCAGCAGCTTGGTCGCGATGAAATAAACCGAGCTTTTGCCCCAGCCTGTCTTCTGCACCACCAGCAAACGCCCGCGTCCGTCCACCACATGCTGGATGGCCGCGTGCTGCCCGTCGCGAAAGGCGGCGGTGGGATTCTGCGTGCCGAGGCGCAGGAGTTGGAGTGCATGGGCGGCGTTGTAGGGCAAGGAATTTAGTTCGGAAGTTGGGGCACGCGCAACTCGCCCGACAGCAGCTTCGGCAGCAGCGCGTCTCGTAGCGCGGCGAGTGTGCGGGATTCGGAGCGATTAGATTCAATTCGCCTGAACAGCGGTTCTGTTGTGGTGGCGAATTGATCAAGAACCTTATTCGGTGGATTGAGCACTTCTACTAATTCCAATTGTGCCTTCGTAACCGCTTGCCGGGTAGCCCCCGCATTCAATCCTCCAAGAAAGTATTTCATTCGTGGCTGCACGAGGAAAAGGTGCAAGAAACGAGAAGGTATTCCGGGTGCGGCTCGGATGATGACGACGTGTTGGTTCACTCGGGCTGGCAAGACATCGGGATCGACGACACATGTTCGGAGGATTGAGTCTCCCGTTATGTTGAACAGGACGTCCTCTCGCTTGACTTCGACGCCTTGCAATTCCGCAGCGCTTTCATCTGTCAGTCGAGCGAGGCCATCCCAGTGGAACTCATGGTCGTAAACATTTTGGCTGCGGATGAGAGCAACTCCTTCATCGACATAAACGGCGTTCCCACCGCGCGGTGTCGCACCACTGCCAATTTTAGTTGTAAAGGCCTTTAGGCGGGAAACACTCCAGTCCTCGGGAATCTTGCCAAGAGGAGAATCTTTGAAGCGGCCACCCTTAGCGCGAATGGGATCAAAGTCCACGAACCAGGATTTGAACAGGCTCTGGGCCAGCGCCTCCAGCGTCTCGTTCATCCGCCGGTTCAACTCAATCTTGTCATCCAGCGAACCCAACACCGAAGCAATGGCGTCGCGTTCTTTTTTGGGCGGAAGTGGAATGGGAATATTTGCAAGATCGCGCAGGTTGAACGTTGCTTGAACCGTCGTCGTTGC
>DATHJP010000367.1:0-12018 GCA_035489695.1 Terriglobales bacterium | reverse complement strand
GAGTGCCGCAACAAGTTGTCTGGACCGACATCACACCGGGAACGAGCTTCGCCCTCACTAGCGTTTCTGGGCAAGAGTCAGGCCTTCTTTGCGAGACGTTTTCCCTCCACAGCCGTTATCCTATGTACGTCGCACAATCAGCCGGATTGTCGCCGCAGGAAGCATCGTTAGGGCTTATCGTGGGAACATCTTCAGGTCCGCGAATGGCTTATCTTCCGGCAGTTCCGGAAATAGACGATCGGTTGCTGGAGCGACTCCAGGCTGTGGACCTGCTTTTGTTCGATGGCACATTCTGGAGCGACGACGAGTTGATTAAAGTTCAAGGCAGCGGTGCGACGGCACGCGAGATGGGACACATCCCTGTTTCCTCGAAAGAAGGAAGTTTATTCAAGCTGCAGAAGCTGCAACGACCACGCAAGATTTTTGTGCACGTTAATAACACGAACCCTATGCTGGACGAGTCCAGCCCACAATACCGCGAAGTTCGCGCTGCGGGCTGGGAAATAGCGGAGGACGGGTGGCGCTTCGATCTATAGAAATTCCGGCCGCCGGCGACGTACTCTCACAGGAAGAGCTGCGGGCACGGCTGCGGCAGGTCGGTGAAGAGCGCTATCACCATCGCCATCCTTTTCACTTGATGATGCATGAGGGAAAGTTAAGCCGGGGCCAGTTGCAAGCTTGGGCATTGAACCGTTATTACTACCAGAGCCGCATTCCTATCAAAGACGCCATCATTCTCTCTCGAAGTGAAGACCCGGAGTTTCGCCGCGCCTGGAGTAAACGCGTACTGGATCACGACGGAGATGCGACCCACGAAGGCGGCATCGAACGTTGGATCCGGCTAGCCGAGGCTACGGGGCTGGACCGCGAACGCGTCGTAAGTTGTCAGGAAGTGCTGCCGGGCGTCCGCTACGCTGTGGATGCGTATGTGGACTTGGTCCGGAATCGCACTCTGCTGGAGGCGGTTGCTTCGTCGCTGACGGAACTCTTCTCGCGAGATCTGATTACACTGCGGATGGATCGTTTGCGCCAGCATTATCCCTGGTTGTCCGGCGGATTGGACTACTTTGAGGCGCGGCTGGATCAGGCGCCGGAAGACGCTCGATTCGCACTGCAGTGGGTTACTGAACACGCCGTCACTCGAGCCGAGCAGGAATTGGCGATACATGCTCTGAGCGCGAAGTGTGACATCCTGTGGGCGCAGCTGGACGCGATTTACTTTGCCTATGTGCAGCCGGGCTGGCCGCCGCCGGGCGCATTTCGGACTGCGGAGTCCTGAGATTGCCTCCCCCTCTCGATTCCAGCCAGCCACGCCTTGCTGCCGGCTGTCACTGGGGGAAACAGGGTGAGGACCGGGTGGTGCTCGTTCCCGAGGGCATGATTCGATTGCAGGGCACCGGTCAAAGCGTGCTGGAACTTTGCGATGGTGAACGTACCTTGCTGCAGATCGTGGAGATTCTCTCTATGAGGTACAGCACAGATACGGCGAAGATTCGGCAGGATGTTGCCAGCTTCCTGGAAGCGTTGCAGCAGAAGCGCGTCGTTGATTACTAGTAATGACTCCGAACCCACTGGCGTTGATTGCCGAGGTCACCCATCGTTGTCCTCTGCATTGCGTCTATTGCTCGAATCCTTTGCAGATGATGGGAGCGGAATCGGAACTCGCAACTCAGGAATGGATACGAGTGTTTCACGAGGCCGCCCGCCTGGGGATTCTTCACGTGCACCTGACCGGCGGTGAGCCGCTGGCTCGCGCGGACTTGAAAGAATTAGTCGAGGCCGCGCATTCGGCCGGCCTCTATCTCAACCTGATCACGTCGGGAATTGGTCTATCTGAAGCACGGCTGGCGTCATTGGTAGATGCCGGCTTGGACCACATCCAATTGAGTTTTCAGGATTCACGAGAACAGAACGCAAACTGGATCGCTGGCGCCAAGGCTCACGCGCATAAAGTTGCTCTCGCCGAGACGATCCGGCGGTTCCGCATCGCTTTTACAGTGAATTTGGTTGTGCATCGTCAAAATCTGGACCACCTCGAAGAGATAATTGCGTTTGCCGAGGAACTACGACCAGACCGGGTGGAAATTGCGCACGCCCAATATTACGGGTGGGCGTTGAAGAATCGGGACACCCTGATGCCCACGCGTCACCAACTGGAAAACTGCTTGCGCATTGTGGGAGTGGCGCAGGAGCGGCTTTCGGGACGCGTACGAATCGATTGCGTGGTGCCGGATTATTACGCCCGTTATCCAAAGGCCTGCATGGGGGGATGGGGTCGCAGCATCATGCTTATCAATCCGGCCGGCGAGGTTCTACCTTGTCACGCGGCGGGAGTTATTCCCGGCATGCAGTTTGATAATGTACGCGAGCGTCCATTGGAATGGATCTGGAAAGACTCAGCAGCGTTCCAGCGTTTCCGTGGAGAGCAGTGGATGCCAGAACCCTGTCGCAGTTGCGAACGCCGAACCGAGGATTTCGGTGGCTGTCGCTGCCAGGCGTTCCTGCTAACGGGTGATGCGAGCGCGACCGATCCAGTATGCACGCTGGCTCCGACTCACCATTTGATCGAGAGCTTTCAACTGGAGAATAAGTCTGAAGAACGGTCGGAAGAGGTCGCCTGGTCGTATCGAAGGAATCCCGCCGTAGCGGGGCGGCGTGTCACCTCGCCGCCCCCGTCACCTCGATCCAACTAGCCAATGCGCCAGATGGTAGCGCCGGCGTCCCCGCCGGCAACGCAAGCTGCTCCCATGGGACTGATGTCCAACCTGCGACTGAACTGCCGGCGAGACGGCGGCGCTGCTCACAACCTAGGCAGACGCACCCGTGCAAATGTCCGTAGCTTGTCAAAAGATTGTCAACAGTAGGTCAGTGGCTCCTTCCCGGCCGAGAGTGGTAGTAAGCTTGAGCAGTGTTCCTGCCTTGGGCTGGAGATTGCGAGGCAACATATGATTAGAGTAGAAGGAAACCGTGGTGCAACCATTCCGCACGGTCCCGGCACCCTGCGCGGAGAATATCTACTCCCTGATTCGGGGGCGATCACGATGGAACGAATTCTGGTTGTGGAGGATGATCGCGCGGTTCAGAAGGCGCTGAAGCGACTGTTTGAAGCGGAAGGCTTCTCGGTGGAAATCAGCGCGGACGGAAAGTCGGCGCTGGAAGCCTTTCGTACGGCCGCTCCCGCGGCCATCGTTCTTGATTTGCGTCTGCCTGCGATGTCGGGGCGGGATGTTTGCCGGGAAATCAAGCAGCAAGCTCCGTCACTTCCCATCATTGTATTGAGCGCCGCCAGCGATGTTTCGGATAAAGTTTTGTTGCTGGAATTGGGCGCGGACGATTATGTGACCAAGCCATTCAGTCCACGAGAGCTGTTGGCTCGGGTGCGGGCCGCTTTGCGCCGCACAGTGCGGACGGGGACCAGCGAAGTAATCGCCTTCGATGGGATCTCGGTGGATTTCACCAAGATGGAAGTCTTGCGCGATGGCCAACTGATCGGACTGACTGCCCAGGAATTCAAGACGTTGAAATTCCTGGTACAGAATGCCGACCGTGTGATTTCACGCGATGAGTTGCTGAATGAGGTCTGGGGATATCAAAATTATCCTTCGACTCGAACCGTCGACAATCACATCCTGAAGCTGCGGCAGAAGCTGGAGAAAGATCCTGCCAATCCCGTGCATTTCCGGACGGTGCACGGCATGGGCTACAAATTCGTACGCTGAGTGCGGAAATCGGAAGACTCGAACCAAGGGGAACAGGGAGAACGAGGCATGGCGAAACTCAGGATGCGGACAAAGTTCCTGCTCTCCATGCTGCTGATTTCCGCTGGACTGACGTGCACTAGCCTTCTTCTGGTGCGTCGTAGCGTGCAGTCGCAGGTTAAGAGGGGAATTTTTGCTGACCTGCACAATTCCGTTGGCACCTTCCAAAACTTTCAACGCGAACGCGAACTTACACTCACCCATTCCGCCGAGTTGATGGCCGACCTGCCCGACTTGCGGGCGCTGATGACCACTCGCCATGAGGCTACCATTCAGGATGCCGCAGATCACTTGTGGCGACTGGCGGGCAGCGACCTGTTCGTACTCGCGGACCGCAGTGGGAAGGTGGTAGCACTGCATACGGCATCACCTGGTCTTAGCCACGACATGGCCCAGGAATCGCTGATTTCTTCACTGAATCAGGAAGGTCCGCAGCACTGGTGGTTCGGCGGTCAGCACCTATACGAAGTATTTCTCAAACCGATCTATTTTGGCCCAGCGACCGAAAATCGGTTGCTTGGTTTTCTGGTTGTCGGCTACGAGATTGACGACCGGGTTGCGTCCCAGGTGAGCCGAATTGCCGCCAGCCAAGTTGCCTTTTATTACGGTGACAACATCGTCCGCAGTACTCTCACGCCCTTTCAAGAGGCGGAGCTGACGCGTCGGCACTCTCTTCGCCCCGCGGCGGGGCTTTCCGATTCGCAAGAGGTTCAACTCGGCGACGAACGTTTTCTGGGCACTTCATTGGAACTGGCGAGCAGCAAGACCCCTTCGGTTCGCTTGACAGTGCTCAAGTCCTACGACCAGGCAACGGCGTTTTTAGACAGCCTGAATCGGCTGCTGCTGGCCCTGGGATTGGCTGCCGTGGTGGGCGGGAGCGCACTTGTGTTTTTCATCTCGCATACCTTCACCCGTCCTTTGGGAAGCTTGGTTGCCGGGGTACGTGCTCTTGAAGGTGGCGATTTCGGATATTCACTGGACGCGAGGGGAAGCGACGAAGTTGCCGAGGTTACGCGAGCCTTCAAGCGCATGCGCGACAGTCTGCTGAAGACTCAGCAGGAGTTGCTGGAAACGGAGCGGCTGGCCACCATTGGCCGCATGGCAAGTTCCATTTCTCATGACTTGCGCCATTCTCTGGCCGCCATCGTCGCCAATGCCGAGTTCCTGTGTGAAAGCCGGTTGTCATCCGAGCAACGCGAAGAACTCTATCAGGAGGTTCGCATCGCGGTGAATCAGATGACTGACTTGATCGACTCGCTTCTAGAATTTTCGCGTACGCGGGAGTCTTTGCGGCTCACCTATGGAAACGTGAAGGATACGGTCGAGCACGTGGTGCAAACCATACATTCGCATCCGGAATTTCATCACGTACGGATTGCCATGACCCAGCAGGGAAGCAGCACTGGCTGGTTCGATCCCAAGAAACTGGAGCGCGCTTTGTATAACCTGCTGCTGAATGCCTGCGAAGCGGTGGCGTCCAATGCAGGCGAGATCGAGATCGAGTTGCGCGAAGTTTCGGGTGGGGTCGTAATCCGCGTCTGCGACAACGGTCGCGGCATTCCCGAGTCGGTTCGGGGCAAGCTGTTCGAACCGTTTGTCAGCTATGGCAAAGAGAACGGTACTGGACTAGGCCTGACAGTAGTGCAGAAGATCGTTCAGGATCACGGGGGCGACGTGACCGTAGAGAAGACCTCCGTAGCCGGGACGGTTTTCAGGTTACTGCTTCCCCTGACTGCATCTTCCGAAGCTTCGCCCCGGCACCATGCGGAGGCTAAGCCCGCGCCACCACCGCTGGCGAGGACAAAGCAGGCTCATTCGGAGTAGGATTCCCCAGTCGGAACCGGGCTGTGGCCCTGGGCTTGCGACTGTCCCGCGGATTCACAAACTGTATCGGCGGGCTACTTCCAGCGTTCATTCCGGAGGCGAATTGTGAAGCATGGGAATGGTTTGCCTGATTGGATGCGGAAATCCAGCGGTGTTGTTCTGCTTCTACTGGCTGGAAGTCTTTGCGCGCGCAGCCAAGAGCCGAGCGCGCCGGCAGAATCACAAAGCCAATCTCAATCTATGGCTGCCGCCGTTCAACAACTCCAGGAACAAGTGAGGGACTTGCGAGCGGCCGTAGCGGAGGTGCGCTCGGAAGCCGCGCAATATCGCGCCGAAACTGGAGAATTGCGGCGCGAACTTCAAGCCACCCGCGAACAACTGGCGTCCACGACTGGCCCGGCGCAACCCTACCCTGCGTCCACGGCAGTAGCGACCCAAGAGAGTGGGACTGCCGCCGCCAACCAAAGAGGATCACTGGAAGACCGCGTCTCTTCATTGGAAGACTCATCCCTGCTTTTGTCCGGCAAGGTAGATGACCAGTACCAGACAAAAGTCGAGAGCGCTTCTAAATATCGTGTACGGCTCTCGGGCATCGTGCTTTTAAACCTTTTCACCAACCACGGAACGACGGATAACTTCGATTTTCCCAACTATGTGCCCGAGCCCACGCCTTTTGATTCCAAGGGAGCAACCGGGGCAAGCTTGCGGCAATCTCAACTGGGGTTGGAAGTATTTGGTCCACGAGTGGCAGGTGCGAAAACTACGGGCAATGTACTGTTCGATCTTTCCGGAGGATTCCCCAACACGCTGAATGGCTCCAGCTTCGGTTTATTTCGACTCCGTATCGCCAATATGCGCATGGATTGGGATAAGACCTCCATTGTGGCAGGACAAGATAACGCCTTTTTCTCGCCACTGTCGCCGACATCGTTTGCGTCCTTGGCGGTGCCTACCTTTGGCTATGCGGGAAATTTGTGGGGATGGATTCCGCAAGTTCGGGTTGAACATCGCTTCGATCTTTCCAATGGACAGAACATCCTGCTGCAAGGCGGAATCCTGGATAACGTCACGGGTGAGCCGCCGCCGTCGTCATTTGACCGGTTACCCCAGGCCGGAGAAAGATCCAGCCAGCCCGCTTACGCTTTTCGTGCGAGTTGGTCGCGAAATATTTTTGGTCAGCCTTTACGGTTGGGGACAGGCGCTTACTACAGCCGCCAGGAATGGTGGTTGAACCGCCACGTGGATGGTTGGGCTGGCATGGCGGACTGGGAGATTCCACTGGCCGCGCGGGTCAGTCTAACGGGAGAGTTTTACCGCGGCGTAGCCGTTGGCGGTTTGGGCGGCGGAATTGGACGAAGCGTCTTGTTCGACGGCAATCCTTTTGATTCGGCTACTCGCATACGACCTCTCGATTCGATGGGCGGATGGTCGCAGCTAAAGTTCAAAGCTACTGCCAAGCTGGAGTTCAATGGAGCCTTTGGTATGGATAGCCCGTTCGCAGAAGACGTCCGGGCTTTTTATACGAGTCAAAGCTATGTTGATCCCACGCTGGTGCAGAACCGCAGTGCGCTGGTTAACTTTATTTATCGGCCGCGCTCGAATCTGCTTTTCTCCAGCGAATTCCGGCACCTTCGTACATTTGAGATCGACCGCGACAGCCACACCGCGGAGCAGGTCAATCTAATGATGGGGATTCTATTTTGAGTATGAAAAAAGGAAATATGTATCTGCGATGGCTTGTCGGCGTGCTCCTCTGTGGTGCTTTCTCCAGCGCTCAAGGCGCCACGGTGACCGCGCGCGTAGCGTGGGATGAGGGCGGAGGGAATGCAGCTCGCGCACATGAAACTGGAAACGTTGTGCTCTGGCTGACTCCGATCGACAGTCCGGGTGCGCCAATTTCAGCGCCCGCACAAACTTCGCCGCGCATACGTCTGGTGCAGAAAAACAAGAGTTTCGAGCCTCACGTGCTGGTGGTGCCGGTTGGTTCCCTGGTAGAGTTCCCCAACCGCGACCCTTTCTTTCACAATGTATTTTCGCTTTTTGAGGGCAAGCGTTTTGACCTTGGGCTCTACGAAGCCGGGAGCAGCAGAGATGTGCATTTTGACAAGCCAGGAGTCTCATACATTTTCTGCAATATCCATCCCGAAATGAGTGCTGTAGTGATTGCCGTGGAGACTCGTTACTATGCAACTTCAGACGCGCGAGGAGATATCGCAATTCGTGACGTTCCTGCGGGACGCTACACGCTTCGGGTTTGGTACGAAGCGGCGTTGGCTGAAACTTTGAACTCCATGACCAGGGAGATAACGGTTTCAGAAGATAATCTCGCCCTGGGAGCATTGCGTCTGGCGAGCGTCAAAGTGGCGCAGTCCCACAAGAACAAGTACGGGCGCGACTATGACCCGCCGGCACCAGACAGCCCTGCCTACCAGCACCCTTGACGCTAAAGCGGCCGCGGAAAGCCGCCATTGAGGGCTGTTGACTTAACAAAAAATTGACATTTATGTGACAACCGGATTCTCAGTCTGTCTTAATTTTTAGACAACCTGAACGGGTAGCCGCTGCTGGCCCGTTCGAAATGATCGGTCCCGGGACCTCGGTCTTAAGAGTGCTTTGGGCGGGCCGGTAGTTTTGCCGCTCTGCCAGTCGAGAAGTCTTTCGGCTGGCAGAGATCCGGCTCCTCAACAAGACTCGGAGTGTTCTCGCGGGGACTTATCGATTAGGCAGCAACATTTCCCTCTCCCACGTACCACTGGGGCTGGCTCCCTGCCGGCCCTTTTTTACCAATCATCCCCCGGCAGCCCGCATGAAATCCGCCTCATCTTTGGGTATATTTGACTGTCGTGTCTTTGATTGTCCTGTCAAGGTTTGATCATGCCAGAGTCTTTGGAGCAAATTCTCGCAAGCTACAACGAGAGGGCGGCACTGGCGGATGCTTTCACAATTCCCGCGCCGTGGTATGTAGACACGCGCATCGCGGATTTGGAATCCAAAACTGTTTTCAGCAAGAGCTGGCAGATGGTTGGACGCGCGAACCAAGTCGAAAAGCCCGGCTACTTCGTCACAGCCACTGTTGCCGGTGAGCCAATTGTCGTGGTCCGCGGGAACGATGGCGTGCTTCGGGGATTTTTCAATGTCTGTCGGCATCATGCTGCCGCAGTTGTGACCGAACCTTGTGGCCAGGCGGCAATCTTGCATTGTCCCTATCACGGCTGGAACTACGGTCTGGACGGCGCCTTGAAAGGCATGCCGGAATTCGAGGGCGTGCAGAATTTCGATCGCCAGAAGAATGGTCTGCTGCCGGTGAAGGCAGACATCTGGGAAAGTTTTGTGTTCGTCAATTTGGATTCGCAGGCGATGCCACTAAAAACTTTTCTGGGTGGATTGGTGAAGTGCGTGGCGCGTCTGGGATTGAGCAAGCTGCATTACTTCGAGCGCCGGGTGTATGACATTCATTGCAACTGGAAAGTTTTCGTCGACAATTACCTGGATGGCGGCTATCACGTTCCTCATCTGCACAAAGGTCTAAACAGCGTTTTGGATTACAAGCAATACACAATTGAGAACGAAGATCGTTATTGCCTACAATCGAGTCCGATGGTGTCGGGAACGGAAGATGCGGCCACCGCCACGACGAGGAAGGGTGATCGAGCCTGGTATTTTTGGCAATATCCTAATCTGATGATCAATCATTACCAAGGCTACATGGACACCAACCTCGTATTGCCTGTGGACGTGGATCATTGCCGCGTGATTTTTGATTTCTATTTTGCCGAGGTAGACGAAGCGCACAGCGAATACAACCGGCAAAGTGTCGATGTGGGAGCTCGAGTGCAGGATGAAGACCTTGGCATTTGCGAGGCGGTACAACAGGGACTGAAATCACGTGCCTACAAGGCGGGGCGGCTTTCAGTGCGACGCGAAGCTGGGGAACATTTATTTCATCGCTTGCTCGCCGCCGATCTGAAGGCCGGACTCGGACAGGCCGCTTCGGCTGCTGACTAAGGGTTTTCCAGCCCTGTTCATGCTTACATGGGTATAATGCTGCCGCAACCGGAAAGCGGTTTCGGCAGAGTCAGCCGGGGCCAGGTTATTCTGCCGAGGAACATACATGGACCGACACTCCCCGCCGTCTTCCCGCAGCCGCAGAAATTTCATGACCACTTCGGGAGGATTGCTGGCCGCCGCGGTGGCGGCGCCGCGAAACGCATCCGCATTACTCAGCCCCGCCGAGCGTGATTCAAGCTCCAATTCCACGCTTGCGGCCCGGAAGATTCCCATCGGCGTTTTTGATCCGGTCTTTAACCATCTGTCACTTGAGCAGATGATCGAAAAAATCTCCGCCTTGGGGATTGAAGCGGTGGAGATCGGCACTGGAGGTTTTCCAGGCACTCCTCATTGCCCGGTCCAGGAGTTACTCGACGATAACGCCAAGCTGCGGGCCTGGAAGAGGAAGTTTGAAGACCGCAACATTCAAGTGGCGACACTGAGTTGCCACGGTAATCCGGTCCATCCCGACGCCAAGATTGCGGAGCGCGACGCGGAGATATTCCGGCGCACCGTACAACTGGCCGAACGTCTAGGAGTTGGTGTCATTGTCGGATTCTCGGGATGTCCGGGAGGAAATGCCACCGACACCATGCCAAATTGGGCGACCTATCGCTGGCCTCCCGAGTACGCGCAGATTCTCGATTGGCAGTGGAAGGAAAGAGTGATTCCGTATTGGAAGCAAGCCGCTAAGTTCGCCCGCGATCACGGCGTGCACAAACTGGCGCTGGAGATGCATCCCGGTTTCGTGGTTTACAACCCGATGACGCTGCTCAAGCTGCGCGAGGCGGTAGGCGAGGAGATCGGAGCCAACTGTGACCTGAGCCATCTGTTCTGGCAGGGGTGTGATCCGCTGGAAGTGATACGACTATTTGCCAAGAACGATGCCCTCTTCCATGCTCATATGAAGGACACGGTAATGTTCAAGGACAACGTTGCCAAGTACGGTGTCCTGAACTTCGTCTTCGACCCGAAGGACCTGCCGCAGGCATCGGCAGCCTTCCGCGCCGTTGGGTATGGGCACAGCGCGAATACGTGGAAAGAGATTGTGCGCACTTACATGGAGGTCGGCTACCAGGGGATTCTCAGCATCGAGAACGAAGACCCGATTCTTCCCGGCGAAGTAGGTGTGGAGCGCGCGATGTACGTGCTCAAGAATGTGCGTAGCGAATTGCTGGGCTCGGCTTGAGTCGAGTGGACTGCAGCGTTGACCTGAAAACCGCGAGCTTGAATTAATGAACCGTCGTGAATTTACCAAAACTGCCGCTGGCACTGCGTTCGCGATGGCACTTCCGGACTCTGTTTTGGATGCTGCGGCGGATACAAAGCCAACCGTCCCTTTCAAGCTCTCCGTCATGCTGTGGACGATTAATAAGCAGCTTTCGTTCGAGCAACAGCTGGAGAAAGTCGCCGAGGCCGGCTACGGCGCGGTTGAGTTGGTCAATGAGTTCCTAAAATGGTCGGACGAAGATTTTCGCCGGATGAATAATAAGAAACGTTCCCTGGGCATTATTTTCGATGCCACGGCCGGCGTTTGGAAGGGAATTGCTGATCCCGCCGGGCGCGATGCTTTCCTGACAGATTTGCAGAATTTCTTTCCGGTCGCCCACAAGCTGGAGTGTCCGGGGGTGATCGTTCTTTCCGGCAATCGAGTGGAAGGCATTTCCCACGAGGCGCACCACGACGCTTGTATCGAGGCGCTGAAACGGGCTGCGGACCTGGCAGCGAATCAGAATGTGACGTTACTACTGGAAAATATTGACCAGGAGGAAAATCCGAAGTACTACCTCACATCGGTGGCGGAGGGGTTCGAAATCGTTAGGAAAGTAGACAATCCGCATGTGAAGTTTTTGTATGACTTCTATCACGAACAAATTTCCGAAGGAAATCTAATCAAGAAATTGGAAAAGAATATCGATCAAGTCGGGCTAGTACATATCGCCGATGTGCCGGGCCGTCACGAGCCCGGGACTGGCGAAATCAATTACACGAACATCTTCCGCAAACTGGCGGAACTGAAGTATGAGCGTTATGCAGCCATGGAATTTGAACCTACCGGAGATGTGGTTACAAGTCTTCGCGGTGCTCGTGAGCTGGCACAGCGCGCGGTGAACGCGTCTCAGTGAAGAATTCTGACATTGACCAGTTTCCGGAGCCGGGATAATCTGCCGACCGATGCTTTTCCAGGAGTAACGCATGCAACGACGTGATGCCCTGAGACTGCTTGCTGGGGCTGCGACTCTGCCCCTCCTTTCCCGCGACGCATTTTCACTGTTCCAGCAAGTGCACCAGCAGCTTCCTCAGACTGCGGCACTTAAGGCGTTCAATCCCCATCAGAACGCCACGGTGATGACTATCAGCGAACTGATTATTCCGCAAACCGACACGC
>DATHJP010000366.1:0-3253 GCA_035489695.1 Terriglobales bacterium | reverse complement strand
AATCCCGACCTGATCTTCTTCGACGAACCCTTGAGCGGCCTGGACGCCAATTCCATGCTCATCTTCAAAGAGCTTGTCCGGCATCTGGCCGAGCATGGCAAGACCATCTTCTACTGCTCCCATGTCCTGGACGTTGTGGAGCGGCTCTGCAAGCGCGTCATCATCGTTCACCATGGAAAGATTGTAGCCGACGCGCAGGTAGAAAAACTGAAGGAGGTCACCGCCCAAAAATCGCTGGAGGACGTGTTTCAAAAGCTGACTGACGCTTCCGAGGTCAGCGAAGTGGCGCGTGCCTTCAGCGCCCTCATCGCCGGTCGGCCCTGAACCGGAGTTTACGTGTCGCCCGAACCATACTCCCAAATGGTCACCCGCCGACTCGGCATTTTTCTGAGTCATTGGGGAGTCGATGCGACCCAGTACCATTGGCTCTTGCAGGCGTCGCTCAAGATGGATTTCCGCAGCACGAGCACACTGACGACAGGCGGCCAGTCCAACAAGACCAAATCCGCACTTCTCGTTAACGGGGCGATGAATGCTCTGTTCAGTCTCGTCATTTCCGTCAGTTTGGTCGCCGGTGGAGCGAACGCATCTTTCTTCAGTGTCGTTGCGCTCGGCTACGCGATGGTCATGGCGGGCATGTCCATTTTGATCGAGTTCGGGCTAGTCGTGATCTCGCCCGATGACTTTCTAATCCTGGCCCATCGCCCGGTGTCCTCGCGAACGTTCTTTGCGGTGAAATTCTCCAACCTGTGCTTTTACATCCTGATCCAGGGGGCTTTCCTGAACCTGATTCCGGCCCTGGTAGGCGTGGGCTGCCAGGCTTCCCGCTGGTACTTCCCTTCGCTCTATTTGGCGGTATCAACCTTCGCGTTGCTGTTCGTCGCCGGCTCAATCGTGGCGCTCTACGGCCTTGTCCTGCGGCGCGTGAATTACGAAAAATTCAAGGACCTGTTGATCTACGTCCAGATCGCGTTCTCTTTTCTCTTTTTCTTTGGGTATCAGGTCGTGCCCCGCGTGGCCGGCAATATCAAGGGCATGGACATCACTGTCCTGGCTCACAGTTGGGCCGTGGCTTTCCCCTCCGTATGGTTCGCGGGTGTGATCGAGTTGGCTCTGGCGCACGCCACCTGGGAGGCATTGGGCCTGGCCCTGATCGCTCTTTTGATGATGGCGGTTGTGCTGCCCGTTCTGTTCAGGAACGTTTCGCTCGACTACTCCGCACAGATCGGCCGGATGATGTCTTCAAGCACGAAGCGGGCGGACACGGCGACGGCTCAACGCGCGACCGGATTGCTGCCCCGGTTGTTTAAGCGGCTCCTTCTCTCCAACGTTGAGGAGCGAGCCTTTTTCTATTTCATCCTGACCATGCTTCGGCGCAACCGCCAGTTGAAGCTCCAGGTGTATCCGAATTTCGGGATCGTCATTGCCATGCTGGCGGTGGCGTTCCTGCAAAAAGGTGAACTCGCCGACCCCTTGACCGAGCGTACGTCCTGGATCACGACGATTATTCCGGTCATGTCGTTCCTTATGGCAGGCAGCGCGATAGCCGGCCTGCTCCCCTTCTCCGATGAATATCAGGGCGGCTGGATTTTTCACGTCGCTCCAGTTGCGCAGCGCGAGCGGATTCTCAAAGCCGTCAAGAAGGCCGTGGTGCTTGTGCTGTTCGTTCCGCTGTTCCTGCTCAACGTGGTTGTCTTCAGTTTTTTCTGGCCGGTGAGTCACGCATTGGGGCTCGGCTTCTGCGGTTTTGCGTTCGGACTGCTCGGTTTGCAGGTGATGCTGTTCCGGTTCCAGGATTTTCCCTTCTCCCGGAAATTGGAAAAGGGCAAGCAGACGATGCGACTCGCTTTGGTTTTTATGATGTTTGGGATGTTCGGTCTTATGTCTCTACTGGCCTCTCTGTTCGCCAGCGGTTGGGTTTGGTTTCTGTCAGTGCTTGGAGTGCTGTTGGTTTTGAGCATCGTGCTCGGACATGTCAACAATCGACTCTATGCTTCCCGGAAATCCCTCCAAGAAGACTAGACGCGGGCTGTGTGCGGCTCAACACGGGGATCGTCGGCGGCATGGCGCAGATTTCTCCCATCAGGCAGTGGCATTCGCCCGCGCTTTTCGATGCAGTATTTATTGTACTCGTTGCCTGTTCGGTCCTGCCGAGGCCGGATTGCAGACACTTGTCGTTGTCAAAACCGCTAATTCACCCGGAGCACCGCCAAAGCCCAAGCGCCGTGTTCCTGATCTCACGAACTCAGGTGATGCAACGCAACGACAATCCGGACCATTCCTATCGTGTCGAGGCCGCAGTATTCCTCCAGATGGCGACGCACGCGTTGCCGCTCTTCATCTCCCGCATCGCCAAACGTGACGCGCAAGAATTCCAGGCTGGCCATGCCGCCCTCCTGGATCGCCAGAAGGTCATAACCACTCCCGGTCAACGCGGGCAGCACTGCTTTCATTGACGCGCTACCGTTCTGCGCCGGGTGGTAATAATGAAACCTGCGAAAGGGCAGCAGCAGATCGACGACGCGATGCTCGATACCGGCCACCCACGGCCTGAACTCCGGCAGCATTTCGCTGCACTCCTTGAGCCGCGTCAACTCGAACGGCGCGTTGAACGCCACCACTGAACCTTGCCATGGCAGATCGTCGCGCAGACGGCGCATGAATTCTGGGCGCGGATCGGTCCTGCCATCCGCAAGAAAGCTGAAGTGCTCCAGCGCGGCCTCTTGCGACCGCTGGACGTGCAAACTGAATTGAAAGGGAACCTGCTGGTATGGCCTCAGCCCATCGAACAGGGGAATCGCCGTGCCGAACGTCTCGAAATCCAGGTAGCTGACCGGGAATTTGATTCGCTTCAGAAAACTGGCGATGGCGGGCTTGTCAACGTGTGGTTGGCCGGTCCTGGCAGCCTGGCGCTGAATCTCCTGGTTGTCGGTCAACTTGAAATCATCGGGGATGTCCACCAGGGAGGTGATGCCATCGTGGAGCAGCCGGAATCGCTTGGCTCCACCCCGGTGCAGCGTCGTCACGTTGTCCTGCGGCAGGTGGCCCCAGCACAGGTCAATCAATGGACAGGGGTAGGGATCACCACATTGCCGTCCAATGGCGATGTCGGGATGCTGGCTAAGGCGGATTGTTTTGAACATCTCGTCGAGTGTGGATTCGACGCTGCGGCTCAAGGCCGACACCTGGCTGGTCACGTCCTCGTGGACGAAAAATTCGTGCGGGTCAATCGGGCCATCCTTGATGAAGTCCG
>DATHJP010000365.1:0-3917 GCA_035489695.1 Terriglobales bacterium | reverse complement strand
GTGTGATCGAAGTCAAAGCCACTAACGGTGACACGCACCTGGGCGGCGACAACCTCGACCAGCGCATCGTGGATTGGCTCATCGACGAGTTCAAGAAGGACGAAGGCCTCGACCTGCGGGGCAAGGGCAACGAGATGGCGTTGCAGCGTCTTCGTGACGCGGCTGAGCGCGCCAAGATCGAGCTCTCCACAACCATGGAGACCGAGATCAACCTGCCTTTCATCACGGCCGACGCCAACGGCCCCAAGCACCTGGTCAAGAAGATGACCCGGGCAAAGCTGGAGTCGATGGTCGAAGACTTGATCCAGCGCTCAGTCGGACCCTGCAAGCAATGTATGAAGGACGCAGGCGTCGACGCGAGCAAGATCAATGAAGTCGTCCTGGTCGGCGGACAGACCCGCATGCCTCGCATTCAGGCTTTGGTGAAGGAGTTGTTTGGCAAGGAGCCGCACCGCGGCGTCAATCCCGACGAAGTAGTTGCGATCGGCGCAGCCATTCAGGGTGGCGTGCTGGGAGGCGAGGTGAAGGATCTTCTTCTCCTCGACGTAACTCCGCTCACGCTCTCAATCGAAACTCTGGGAGGCGTAGCCACACCGATGATCCCGCGCAACACGACTATCCCCACCCGCAAGACGGAGACTTTCTCCACTGCGGCAGATAGTCAGACTTCGGTCGAAGTCCACGTATTGCAAGGAGAACGTCCGCTGGCTCGAGACAATCGTACGCTGGGCAAATTCCACTTGACCGGGATTCCGCCGGCTCCGCGTGGCGTGCCGCAGATCGAGGTTACGTTTGACATCGATGCTAACGGCATCCTGAACGTGACCGCGAAAGACAATGCCACGGGCAAGGACCAGAAGATCACGATTACGTCGTCTTCCGGCTTGAGCAAAGAAGAGGTCGAGCGCATGGCCAAAGAAGCCGACGCTCACTCTGCCGAGGATAAAGCCAAGCGCGAAGAGATCGAGTCGCGCAATCAACTCGACACCTTGGTTTACAGCGTCGAGAAGATGCTTCGTGAACAAGGCGACAAGATCTCGGGTTCGGAACGCGGCGATGTCGAGAACGCCATAGCCGATGCCAAGAAAGCGCTGGAATCAAATGACAAGAGCAGCATGGACCAGGCTCGTGAGCGTTTGACTCAAGCTTCGCACAAACTGGCTGAGCAGATGTACAAAGCAGCTCAACCCCAAGGCGCCCCGGGTGCAGGACCGGCCGCAGGCGCAGGCCCCGCCGCTGGAAGCAACGGCGAAGCACAAAAGAAAGACGAAGGAGTAATCGACGCCGAGTACGTGGACGTCGAAGACAAGAAGTAAGTTGCGCAGTATGGCGCGGGCCTCGCCCGCGAAGTCCGTAGCGCCGGCGAGGACGCCGGCGCTACGGTTTTAGGAACAAGGGAGATTGAAATTGCATTTCGAAGTTAACGGACAAGTCTATTTTTTGAGTTTTATTGAGAACGAGGGATGCTGGTATCTGTTGGCGCCCACGTCCGCTGGCGTGCGCCGTATTCCGGTTTACGTGGATGCACCTGCATTCGAAAGATTCGGGATTCTGGAAGCAGAAGGCAACAAGATTCAGAATTGATTGCCAGTAAACATGGCGACCACGACCAAAAAAGATTATTACGAACTCCTTGGCGTCAAGAAGTCTGCCTCCGCGGAAGAAATCCGGAAGGCCTTTCGCAAACTTGCGCGCAAATACCATCCCGACGTCAATCCCGGAGACAAGACGGCAGAGGAGAAATTCAAGGCCATCTCCGAAGCTAACGATGTCCTGAGCGACCCCAAGAAGCGGAAGATTTACGACCAGCTCGGCTATTACTCCGACAACATCAGCCCTGAAACCGCGGATGCCTATGCTCGCGCGGGTAGCGGCGGCGGTGGTTTCCCGGGTGGTTTCCCTGGCGGCCAGCCTGGTGGAAACGCCGGAGCCCAGGGAGTGCATTTCGATTTCGGAGGCTTCGATTTCTCCGACATGTTCGAAGGCGGCGGCCGAGGCAAAAAAAACTCAAGCGGTGGTTTTCGCGACGTTTTTTCCAGCATGTTTGGGGGACGCGGTGCGCAGGCCAAGGAAGGCCCCGAACCCGGTGACGATCTTGAATATCAAGTCAACGTGCCCTTTTGGACAGCTGTTCGTGGCGGCGTTATGCGCCTCAATATCACCCGCCGCGACGTTTGCTCCAACTGTTCGGGCAAGGGTTATATCGAAGCTCCCGGTGCCTGCCCGGAGTGCAAAGGCAAGGGAACGGTCGAACAGACTGGCGGACGCATGAAGTTCAACGTCACCTGTCCGCGCTGCAACGGCACGGGCCACAACATCTCGACCTGCAGTGTCTGCCACGGCGACGGCACTGTTGAGCGTACCGAACCGCTCGAAGTTCGCATCAAGCCGGGAACTCGCGACGGCCAGCGCATTCGTATCCCAGGTAAAGGCAATGCCGGGCGCGGAGCTGCCGCCGGAGACCTCTATGTGATCATTCGCACTGGCGATCACCCCATCTTCCGTCGCGAGGGCGACGATATTTATCTCACGGTCCCCGTGACTGCAACGGAGGCGGCCCTCGGGAGCAAGATTGAGGTGCCGACCATTGATGGGCGCACTCTGCTTAAAATCCCGCCGGGAACACAATCCGGTCAGAAGCTGCGCTTAAGGGAAAAAGGCGTGCCTTCCGCCACCAAAGAGGGCACGCGCGGCGATGAGATCGTCGAGATACAAGTGAATGTTCCCATGCCGCGGGATGAGCGCTCCAAAGAAATTCTGCGCGAGCTTGCCCGCCTGAATCCCGAGGACCCGCGCGCGGACCTCTGGAAAAACGTTTGAGAAAGTCAGCCTGACGAAACAGAACATCTATGACCAAAAGGAGATCCAAAGGTGCATACATGATCTCGGCGGTAGCCGAGATGTATGGCATTCATCCGCAAACATTGCGTCTGTATGAACGCGAAGGTCTTCTCAAACCATCCCGCACCGAAGGCAACACCCGCCTCTATACCGATGAGGATCTGCTGCGCCTTGAATTCATTCTTTCCCTCGCGCGCGATTTGGGCGTAAACATCTCCGGCATTGCGATCATCCTGCAAATGCGTGAGCGTATGGAAGAGATGCAGCGTCAGATCCAGGATTTCGTGAAGTACATTCAGGAAGAAGTGTTATCACGGGCCAGCGCCTCGGCTGATCCGTTAAGAGGCGCCATAGTTCCGGTTCGGCGGAGCGTCGCCCCGCCCGGGCTGCCAATACGGAAAAAGTAACTTCGCTATCGCCGCCAGAGATCTGAAAACTGAGAACTAAGAACTGAGATCAGAGAACTAATATTTAGAACCGGGACTTCGGTATGAGCCCGAGATCTGAGCCGTAAGACACCCAACCCATCCCCCACAGATCGACTGACTGCTGAATGCCGCCTTCAATCATACTTCTCATACCGAATCGATTTCCGATCCCATCCCAGCCCCTTCAGCAATTCGCGATTAGCCTTGATCATCTTGTCCAGCCCGCAAATGTAGGCGTTCATCTCGGCTCGACCCTGAACGATGCCAGGAACGTGTTCCTGAACGTAACCGCGCAATCCCTTCCATTCCGGACCACCTCGGCTGAGCGTCGGCAGATAATCGAAGTTCGCATGTTGAGCCGCGAGTTGGCGGAATTCCTGATGATAGTAAATATCTTTCTCCGTGCGGCTTCCGAAAAGCAGAAAGAAACTTCGGCTCTGATGACGCGAAGCATCCGCCAGAAGCCAGTGCAACATGGAACGAAACGGGGCAATCCCCGTGCCGGTCGCAATGAAGATGGTATCGCGCAGTGGTGGACGCAGAATGAAATCGCCAAACGGTCCCTGACAACTTATTTCTTCCCCTTCTTTCATGTCGCAGAGAAAGTTCGACATGAAGCCGCCCTGTACGCGATTGAGACACAGGGCA